>CAZMHG010000159.1:0-6649 GCA_964565975.1 uncultured Ilumatobacteraceae bacterium
TGATCACGTCGAGCTTGTCGCCGATCTCGGTGACGAGCGTGGTGAGGTCGTCGAGGCACCACGGCGAGTCCAGGCTGTTGACCCGGGTCCACAGCTGCGTCGTCCCGAGATCCATCGTCCTGCCGACACGCACCAGCCCGGCTCGGGCGGCCTCCTTGTCGGCCATCGGGATCGCGTCCTCGAGGTTGCCGAGCAGGATGTCGACGGTCGGCGCCAGCTCGGGCAGCTTGGCGACGAGCTTGTCGTTCTGCGGCGGGAAGAAGTGGATGACGCGGCTGGGTCGGAACGGGACGTCTCGAACGGGATCGGGCGCTCCGACGGCCAGCGGCTTGAAGAAGTCGCGAGCGCTACGCACGGTTCAACGTTACGTGCCGGGTGCGCAACCGCCCCAGCCGACACCGCTCGGTAGCGTGACGCGATGTCGTACGGACCGTTCGCCGACGCCGTGTCCGGCGAGTGGCGGGCATGGCGCCAGGCCGTCGACCTGGACGAGTACGACGCCCGCTGGGACCGGCAGGCCGCGTCGGGCGGCGACGTGCACGGCGAGGCCGACCTGCTGGAATCGCTCGGGCCGGTGTCGGTGCTCGACGCCGGCTGCGGCATGGGCAGGGTGGCGATCGAGCTCGCCCGACGCGGCATCGACACCGTGGGCATCGACCTGGACGACGACCTCCTGGCGCGCGCCAGGCGCCGCGCTCCGGAGTTGGCGTGGGTGCATGACGACCTGGCGACCGTGCAGCTCGCCCGCCGATTCCACGTGGTGGCGATGCCCGGCAACGTGATGAACTTCTGCCGCCCCGTCGACCGGCGGATGATCATGCACAACATGGCCCAGCACTTGCAGCCGGGCGGGTTGCTGGTCGCCGGGTTCGGCGTCGAGCGTGGTCCGGGCGCGCTGGCCCTCGGCGAGTACGACCAGCTGGCCGCCGACTGCGAACTGTCGCTCGTCGACCGGTTCGCGACGTGGGACAAGCAGCCCTACGCCGGGGGCGACTACGCCGTGTCGGTGCACCGGCGTGGCGACCGCTACAACGTGCACGACATGGTCTTCGAGGCCCGGCGCACGATCCGCCGGGTGACACCCGTCGAGCTCGCCGCGCGGCTTGGGCGGGAGACGCCACCGATCGTGGTCGACACCCGCGCGCACGTCGACCGTGAGCGCTTTGGGATCGTCCCCGGGTCGGTGCACGTGCCGCGGACCGTGGTCGAATGGCAGCTCGATCCGGGCAACGGCTTCCACCATCCGCGGGTCCGTTCGCTGGACGACCCGCTCGTGGTGGTGTGCAACGGCGGGTACAGCTCGTCGATCTCCGCGGCGCACCTGGTACGCATCGGCTACACCGACGTCGCCGACCTGATCGGCGGGATGGCCGCGTGGCGCCGGGCCGGCTTGGCGACGGTGCCGCCGGACCACAGCCACCTCGGCTACTGACGGCCGGCGTCAGCCCTTGGCCGCGTCCGCCAGGCGGCGGCTGATCACCTTCAGGCACAGGGTCTCGTCGGCGCCCTCGAAGATCGACAACACCCGGGCGTCGACGAACAGGCGGGACACGGGGAACTCCTCGGCATAGCCCATGCCACCGTGGATCTGCATCGCCTCGCGGCTGACCCACTCCGCCGCCTTGCACACGTAGGCCTTCACCATGCTCGCCTCCGCGGTGCCACCACCGTCGGCCATCAGCTCGGCGACGTGGTAGGCGAACTGGCGGCCGGCCTGGATCAGCACGGCCATGCGGCCCAACTTGACCCGGGTCAGCTGGTAGTCGGAGATCGGCTGGCCGAACACCTTGCGCTCGGTCGCGTAGCCCAGCGCGGCCTCGTACGCCGCTTGCATCACGCCGACGGCCCTGGCCGCGGTCTGCAGCCGGCCGTTCTCGAAGCCGCCCATCTGGTAGTAGAAGCCTCGGCCCCGTCCGGCGTCTCCGCCGATCAGATGGTCGGTCGGCACCCACCATCCGTCGAGGGCGACCTCGTAGCTGTGCATGCCGCGATAGCCGATCGTGTCGATCGCCCGGCCCTCCATCGTGGCCCCGGTGCGGTCCTGCACGAAGCGGAAGCCGTGGCCGTCGCCGCGCGGCTTGGGCACGATGAACAGGCTCAAGCCACGGTGGTCGGTGGTGCCGGGCCCGGTGCGCGCCAGGAGCATCAGCACGTTGGCCCGTGCGGCGAACGTGCACCAGGTCTTCACGCCGTTGATCACGAACCCGGGAGCGCCGTCCGGTCCCGGCGCGGGCGTTGCGGTGACCTTGATCGAGGCCACGTCGCTGCCGTAGTCGGGTTCGGTGACGGCGACGGCGGCCATCACCTCGGCGCTCGCCAACCTGGGGAGCCAGTGCTGCTTCTGCTCCTCGGTGCCGCCCTTGACGAGCGCCCGAGTCAGGATCTCCGGCCGGGTGATCAGCGAACCGCCGATGCCGAGCGAACCGCGGCTGAGCTCCTCGGTGGCGACGACCATGCCGAGGTACTCGCCGGGGCCACCCTCGCTGAACCCGCCGTACTCGGTCGGCACGCTCAGGCCGAAGGCGCCCATCTCGGCAAGCCCGGCGATGATCTCCTCGGGCACGTCGCCGTTGGCGCGGTGCACGTGCTCGGCATGCGGCGCGATCTCCTTGTCGGCGAAGGCGCGGAACGTGTCCTGGACCATCTCGAAGTCGGCGCCGAGGTGTCGCGGACCGGGCTGGTCCCACAGCGCGGCGACGAACGCCGGATCGCCGAACGTCTCGAGGAACGGGTGGGCGGTGCGCATCGGGGCGGGCGCGGTGCCCCACAAGCGCTCCCGGCCGGCGATCCGGTTGATCACGTCGCGGATCATGTCGGCGACGAAGGCGCAGGTCAGGCGTGCCTCGACGTCGCCCTTGGCGCCGTAGGCGAGCATTGCCCGGGCCGTGGCGACCTGCGCCGCGGTGTGCGCCAGGTCGTAGGCCAGGACCTGGGCCTGGTCCGGCCCACCCAGCGTGGCCAGCGTCGCCGCCCCGATGTCGACCACGCCTGCGGCCAGTTCCACCGCGGCTGTGGCGGCGGCCAGATCGGGCGAGGCAGGGCCAAGCGGCGCGGGTTGCGGCACGGGTGGCGACACAGGCGACATCATGGCGCCAGGCTAATTACCGGCCGGTAAGCACGCGAAGTCTGTCTCCCGTCTGCCGCCCGTCCTGCCGGCCGCCTGTCGGTTGTCTCCCGGCTGCCTGTCGGCTGCCGGCGCACGCGACGGGTGCGCCGCGTGGCACCCATGTGCCAGCCTGGTCGGATGATGACCACCGGACCCGTACACCTGTGCCTGTACTGCGGCTCCAACATCGGCGCGTCGGATGCCGTTGTCGAGGCTGCCCGGGCGTTCGGCGCCGCGCTCGCCCAGCGCAAGATCACCCTCGTCTACGGCGGGGGTCGTGTCGGGCTGATGGGCGCCGCGGCCGACGCCTCGCTGGCCGAGGGCGGCTCGGTGATCGGCGTGATCACCGAGCACCTGGTGCGCTCCGAGGTTGCCCACACCGGGCTGACCGACCTCGAGATCGTGCCGACGATGCACGAGCGCAAGGCACGCATGGCCGAGTTGGCCGACGGCTTCGTCGTGCTCCCCGGTGGTTTCGGCACGCTGGACGAGCTGGCCGAGGTGCTGACCTGGAACCAGCTCGGCCTGATCGCCAAGCCCGTCGTCCTGCTCGACGTCGACGGGTACTTCGCCCCGCTCTACGACTGGGCCGAGACCGCTGTCAACGCCGGCTTCCTCGCCCCGGCGCATCGCATGCTGATGCAGCGCGCCGCGACGGTCGACGAGGCCATCGCCCTGGGCACCGGTCCGGCGCCGGCGGTCGGCCACAAGTGGGTCGACCTCGAAGGCACACCCGCATGCGGCATCACCGCACCGGTGCCCGAACCCGCGCTGCCGGTCGGCGAGCCCGCGGACGACCCGCCTGACCCCGATCACCTCCACATCGCCTGACCGCAGCTGCCACTGCTGCGCGGCGGTGGGGTGGCCGGCCGCTACGGTCCCGGGTCGATGAGCCGGCGGGTCGAGACGAGCACGATCGAGGCGGTCGGCGAGCGGCTGTTCGCTCCCGGAGCGGCGCACGGGTGCTCGTTGGCGCTGGTCGTGATGGTCGACGGCAGCGTCGCCGCCGAGCGCTACGGGGTGCAGCCGGCGACGCCGTTCGGGCCGGCGGTCGACATCGGGCCGCAGTCGCCGCTGGTGTCATGGAGCATGGCTAAGAGCATCACCCATGCGATGTTCGGGCTGCTCCACGCCGACGGCCTGATCGACCTCGCGCGGCCTGCGCCGGTTCCGTCGTGGACCGGCACGCCCAAGGATGCGATCACGGTGCTCGACCTGCTGGAGATGCGGCCCGGCCTGCGGTTCGTCGAGGACTACGTGGACGGAGCGGTCAGCCACTGCCTGGAGATGCTGTTCGGCTCGGGTGCGGATGACGTCGCGGCGTACGCCGCGGCACTGCCCCTCGACCATCCACCGGGGTCGGTCTGGAACTACTCGAGCGGGACTACCAACATCTTGTGCCGGATCGCCGGCGACCGGATCGGCGGCGGCCAGGCCGGGACGGACCACTACCTGCGCACGCGCCTGTTCGGCCCGGCCGGGATGACGAGCGCGTCACCGCGGTTCGACGCCGCCGGCACCTTCATCGGGTCCAGCTACGTCGACGCCACGGCACGCGACTTCGCCAGCTTCGGCGAGCTGTACCGCCACGACGGCGTGGTCGACGGCAAACGTGTCCTGCCCGCCGGTTGGACCGACCACGCGCGGGTCGCGGTCGCCGCCGACCCGACCAACGGCTTGCACTACGGGCGCCACTGGTGGATGTTCCCGGAGTTCCCGGGGTCGCTCGCCGCGCTCGGCTACGAGGGCCAGTACATCGTCGTCGTCCCCGACCGGGGGTTGACCCTGGTGCACCTTGGCAAGGTGCCCGCCGAGTCGCGCCCGGCGCTGGTGGAGTCGCTGCGCGCCATCGTCCGAGCGGTCGAGGCCGACGGACGATGACGGCTGTGCAATAGGGTCCACCCATGACCCAGGCTGAGGCGGTGACCACGGGCGAGCTGCCGACCGTGTCGACCGACACCACCGGCGGTCCGCCCCGGCCGCGACGGTTCAAGGGGTTCCGCCTGACCCTCAAGCTGCTCGCCCTCGTCGCCGTCGCCTACTACGCGATCACCGTCGCGATCCCCGGCGTGAGCAAGGCGTGGCACGAGTTGCGCACGGTCAACCCGTGGCTGCTGATCGTCGGCCTGGCGTTGGAGATGGCCGCGCTCGTCGCCTACTCGATGTTGACCCGAGCCGCGCTCGGCGAGTCGGCCAAGGTCATCTCCGGGCCGCGGCTGTTCCGCATCCAGATGAGCACCAAGGCGCTGTCGTCGATCGTCCCCGGCGGGAGCGCGGCAGGCTCGGCGCTCGGGTACCGGTTGATGACGCTGTCGGGCGTCGAAGGCGGCGACGCCGGATTCGCCCTGGCGACGGCGGGGCTCGGTTCGGCGCTGGTCCTCAACCTGATCTTCTGGCTCGCACTGTTGATCTCGATCCCGATCCGCGGGGTCAGCCCCGGGTACGCCACCGCGGCGATCCTCGGCATCGTCCTGATGGTCGTCGCCGGTGCGGTGGTGTTCAGCCTGACCGAGGGCAAGGGCCGCGCCGAGCGGATCGTGCGGTGGGTCGCCGAGCGTCTCCACCTCAACGCCGATCGCGCGGCGGCCGGCGTGCGCCAGGTCGCCGGCCGGATGGAGGAGTTGGCCGGCGACCGCCAGCTGCTGGCACGCACCGCCGGCTGGGCCGCGGCCAACTGGCTGCTCGACGCGGCGGCCTTGTGGGTGTTCCTCACCGCCTTCGGTCCGGCGCCCGACATCGACGCGGTGCTCGTCGCCTTCGGCATCGTCAACGTCGCCGCGGTGATCCCGCTGTTCCCGGGCGGCATCGGGATCATCGACGGCGGCATCCCGCTGGCCCTGATCGGGTTCGGGATGGCCAGCGGTCAGGCGCTGATCGGCACGGCAAGCTACCGGCTCGCCCAGCTGTGGTTCCCGATCGTGCTCGGGGCGATCCTGTACGGCAGCCTGCGCGTCGGGCCGTGGAGCATCAGCCGCCGCGAGCGTCTCAAGCGGCTGCGCGATCTGGCGGCCGAGACGGGCAACGAGACCAACCTGGACTTCGGTGCACGATTCGCCACGCGCCAGCGGGCGATGAACGAGGCGGCAGCCGCGTATCCCGTCGAGGGCGACGGGTTCGACGACCACGGGAGCGCCTCGGACCTGGACGGCCACTGGTCGGGATAGGCGGACCCGCCGGACGGACGCGGACGCACGCAGGAGGATGCGCCGGATGCCGTTGGGCCGGGTGGCGGACGCGTCAGTAGCGTGACGCGCATGACCGTTTACGAGCGCCCCTTCGGCCGTTGCCTCGAGGACTTCGCCGTCGGCGACGTCTACCGCCACTGGCCGGGCAAGACGATCACGGAGTACGACGACCACCTGTTCTGCATGATCACGATGAACCACCATCCCCTGCACACCAACGACTGGTTCGCCGCCGACAGCGTGCAGGGCCGCAACGTCGTCGTCGGCAACCTGGTGTATTCGCTGGTGCTGGGGATGAGCGTGCCCGACGTCAGCGGCGCGGCGATCGCCAACCTCGAAGTCGAGACCCTGCAGCACA
>CAZMHG010000160.1:0-3905 GCA_964565975.1 uncultured Ilumatobacteraceae bacterium
CTTCACACCGCGACCGAGCTGCGCGAGCCAGTGCTCGGAACGCGGGTCAACGTCACGGTGCAGGCGGCCAGGCCCGCACACGCGCGCGACGCGCTCGATGCTGCGTTCGGCGAGTTCGAACGGTTGGAGGACGTGTTCAGCGTGCATCGCCCGGCCAGTGCGCTGTGCCGCTGGCGTGCGGGCCAGGCAGACGCACCCGCCGAACTGGCCGAGGTGCTCGGTCTCGCCGAGCGATGGCACGCCGTCGCCGGCGGCGCGTTCCATCCGGCAGCGGCGTCCGCCGCCACGTGCGGGCCCGGATCGCCGCTCCCGTTCCGTGTCGTCGAGGGGCGGGCCGAACGTCTTGGCGACTGCGCGGCAATCGACCTGAACGCGCTGGCCAAGGGCTGGATCGCCGATCGGGCCTCGATGGCTGCGCTGAGCGCCGGAGCACTCGGCGTGCTGACCGACGCCGGCGGCGACGTGCGCCATGCCGGGATCGGCTCGGCGGCGATCGGCATCGAGGACCCGATCGATCGGGGCATCGCCCGACCGGTGGCGACCGTACGCATCGCCAACGGCGCGGTGGCGATGAGCGGCACCAGCTGGCGGGGCATGCACATCATCGACCCGCGAACCGGGGCACCCGCGACCCACGTCCTTGGCGCCGCCGTCGTCGCCGGCACAGCTGCGGACGCCGACGCGCTGAGCACCGCGCTGATGGTCGTCACGCGCGGCGAGGCCGACGCACTGCTGGCGCAGGCCCGTGGAGCCGGGGACGGCGTCCTGGCCGCGTGGTGCCGCTACGCCGACGGCAGCGACTGGTCGAGCGCCGACTGGCCACGGGTGACCGCGGTCTAGCGCATCGCCCACCAGACGAACGCCAGCAGCACCAACGCACCAGCGGCCACGGACCACAGCGCGCTGCGCCGGCGGCGCCGCAGGTAGAGCTGCAGCAGCAGACCGCTGAGCGATATGAGGATCAGCAGCACCGCGACGACGTCGATCAGCCAGTTCCACGACGCGGCAGTGTCCCGCCCCTTGTGCAGGTCGTTGAGGATCCCCAGCAAACCTTGGCGTTCGACGGTGATCTGGTACGTGCCGGTGGCATCGTCGATCTGGGCATCCGCGCCGAAGCCGGGGCCCTTGAAGCTGATCGTGCTCTGGCCGCCTTGGTCGTTGCGATCGGAGACGGCGCCACGAAGGTCGTACGCATCGCGCAGTGTGTCGGCGACGACGAGCCAATCGGTCTGACCGCCGACCCGCCACGTGGCCGGCAGCGTGCCGGTCTGCTGCGAGGTCGACCCGGGCAGTCCGAACGTCCACTCGGGATGATTCAGCGTCAGCCCGGTGAACGAGAAGAACAGCACGATCGCGAAGCACGCCATGCTGAGATAGACGTGCACCAGCCGCGACCAGTTCTGGACCTTCGCGCTTCGCCGTGGCGTGCGCGCGGCGCGAGCGGTGAGCACCATCGCCTGCTCGGCATCGCCGTCGACCGCACCATCGACATCGCCGTCGACCCCGCGGCCGGCAGCCTGCCCAGTACGTTCGTCGACGCGGTCGTCGGCGCGGACCAGGACACGGTCGTCGGCGAGGACCCCCACACGGTCCTGGGCGACGTCAGGCGAGGACGAGGGAGACACCGGTGAGTTCGCCGTTGTCGGCGGGCGTGAGGTTGAACGGCGTACCGTCGAGCGTGAGCGGCTGCGAGATGACCTCGTACGGGCCGTGCTCGCGGGCGGCCTCAATGTACATCGTGTACGCGCCCGCGGCGACTGCCTGGCCGTCGTCGTTGTTGCCGTCCCAGGCGAACTCCCATGCACCGGGCAGCCGCGTCGGCGAGGCCATCGCGACCATCGCCGCACCGTTGTCCGCCTGCAGCCGGTCCAGGTCGGCGGTGTACCAGGCCTTGAGCTCCCTGAGGTACTGCATGCCCTTGCCACTGGTGTTGACCGACAGACCGACCGTCCGGACGATCTTGCCGGCCTGGTCGGCGACCCACACTGCGATGTACGGGTTCTTCACCCGGCCGCCCGACGCGGCGAAGGTGAACTTGATCGAGACCTGCTGGCCGGCAGCCAACGCTGCGGTACCCGTCGCGGATGCCGTGCCCGCCGGTGCCGTGGTGCCCGCAGATGCGCTCGACGCAGCTGTGGTGCCCGCGGCCTCGGTCGACGCAGTCGACGCGGTCGACGCTTGCGTGGCGGACGGCGCAGCCGTGTCGCCCACCGTGGGCGCGGTGGTCGCCGGAGTGGTTGCCGCGGGCGTCGTCGTGGTGGTGGTCGCCGGCTTCTTTGCCCCGCAGGCAACCAGCAATCCGCCGAAGGCTGCGGCGACACCGCCGCGCAGCACCTCCCGTCGGGTCCGCCGGGCCATCTTCATGTAGGTCGAGTTCGACACGATGCTCCTTGCACGCTTGTAGACGTCGGCACAAGCTAAAGGGACCCACGTAAGGGAACGGTTAAGCCCGGCCGAGGATTTGGCAGGCACGGGCGGCGCCGGGAGGCGCCAACGCGCGGATGCCCGCAGGACGCCACGCCGCCGCGGTCATTCCTCCTCAAGGAACTCCTTCAACCGCTGGCTGCGCAGCGGATGACGCAGCTTGCGCAGCGCCTTGGCCTCGATCTGGCGGACCCGCTCGCGGGTCACGCCGAAGGCCTTGCCGACGTCTTCGAGCGTGCTCGCCTTGCCGTTGTCCAGCCCGAACCGCATCCGTACGATCTCGCGCTCGCGCTCGCTCAGCTCGTCCAGCGCCTGCTCGACCGCCTCGGCAAGCATGCGCTTGGTGGCCACGTCGGCAGGGGTGTCCACCGAGAGGTCCTGGATGAAGTCACCGAGGCTGGAGTTGTCCTCCTCGCCCACGGGCGAGTCGAGCGACAGTGGATCCTGCGAGATCCGCAGGATGTCCCGAACCCGGTCGATCGGCATCGCGACCTTCGAGGCGACTTCCTCCATGGTCGGCTCACGCTCGAGCTCTTGGTGCATCTGGCGCTGCGTCCGCAGCACACGGTTCATGTGCTCGACCATGTGCACCGGGATGCGGATCGTGCGCGCCTGGTCGGCGATCGAGCGGGTGATCGCCTGGCGGATCCACCAGGTCGCGTAGGTCGAGAACTTGAATCCCTTGGTGTGGTCGAACTTGTCGACCGCGCGCATCAGACCGAGGTTGCCCTCCTGGATCAGATCGAGCAGCTGCATGCCACGGCCGCTGTACCGCTTGGCGATGCTGACCACCAGCCGCAGGTTGGCCTGGATCAGCTGGCTGTTGGCATCCTGACCGGCGCGCACCTGGCGGGTCAGCCGGCGCCGTTCGGCCGAATCGTCGACCCCCGCTTCGAGCTGCGCTGCGGCGCGATGGCCGTCCTCGATCGCCTGGGCCAGCCGGCGCTCATCGTCGGCGGTCAGCAGGTCGACCCGGCCGATCTCTTTGAGGTACAGCTGCACGGTGTTGCCCGAGCTGACGTCGTTGTGATCGCTGACCCGTTTGCGGCGCACGGCCCGCCGCCGAGGCTCGGGCTCTGGCGCGGTGCGGGCGCGTGGCGTGCGCTCGACAGCCGGCTCGTCGACCACCAGGACACCGCCCGCAGGCGTGCTGTCCGCGTCGACGCTGTCGTCGATCAGCACCCCGGCCCCGGAGAGCTGCTCGGTGACGGAGTGAAGGATCTCCTCGGTCAGCTCGACCTTGCGCAACACGTGGCTGACGTCGTCGGCGTGAACCGACGTCGCCCGGCGGCCCTGCTCGACGAGCGCGGACCACTCCGACCGATCGATGTCGGCATGCGGTGGCTCGATTGTGGTGTCGGCATCGCGCCCAGTCACGATCGTTCCTCCGTTCGGCGCATCAGCCAAGTTAGCAACTGGTCGATCGCCGCTTCCGCGCCCTCCCCGCCGTACATCTCCTCCAGGCCGCGGCGGGCCTCGAT
>CAZMHG010000160.1:3918-6643 GCA_964565975.1 uncultured Ilumatobacteraceae bacterium
CCGGGTCGGCGACGGTGACCCGACGCGCCAGCTCGCGCCGCACCGCGGCGTTGATCAGGTTCAGCGCCTCGGCGCGCGGTTCGGCATCGAGGTCGGCGACAGATGCCCGCTCGATCAGCTCACGGGCCTCGGGATCCGCCGCGACCAAGGCGGCCTCCACCTGGCCACCGGCCCCGGCGACGGCCAGGAAGGCGCGCCGGCAGACGTCGTCGACGAACAGCGCCTCGATCAACCAGTCGGCCATCTCCTCCCAGCGCTGCAGCAACAGGGCGACGCCGACGAACTCGGCGTTCTCCGCCGTACCGACCCGGCGCACGGGCACCACGTGCACCGGCCGACGGACGCGCCGCTCGGCCTGCTCGACCAGCTGCGCCGGAGGGATGCCGAGCTGGACCGCGACCTGGCTGGCGTACTGCTGGCGGACCAGTGCACTGGGATGGTCGTTGACCAGGGCCATCGCCCGCTCGGCGGCGCGGGCGCGCTCTTCCGGCGAACGGAAGGTGCGGCCGTCGAGCAGCCGCTGCAGGCGGAAGCCGAGGTACGGCAGGGCGCCGCTCACTGCCGCCGGCAGGGCCTCCGGGTCCGACACACTGAGGTCGCCCGGATCGCGCCCCTCGGGGAAGCGGGCGACGCGCACCTCGACCTCGTGGCGCTGCTCCCACTCGTAGAACTTGTCGGCGGCACCTTGCCCGGCTGCGTCGGCGTCGAACGCCAGGACCATCCTGCCGGCGAAGCGCTTCAGCAGCCGCACGTGCTCCTCGGTCAACGCCGTGCCGCAGGTGGCGACGGCGCGCTTGACGCCGGCGCGATGGAAGCCGATGACGTCGGTGTAGCCCTCGCAGATGACCACCTCGCCGGCCGTGGCAATCTCGGCTTTGGCCCAGTTGAGCCCGTACAGCGTCTTCGACTTGACGTAGATCGGCGTCTCCTGCGAGTTCTTGTACTTCGCCGGGTCGGTCGACCCGGGAAGCACACGTCCGCCGAAGGCAACCGGCTCGCCGGTGTCGGTGAAGATCGGGAACAGCACCCGGTTGCGGAACTGGTCCTGCATCCGCCCGGCACGGTTCTTGAACGACAGCCCGACCGTGGACAGCACGTCGGCCGAGGCCGTCAACGACTGGCTCAGGGCATCCCACTCGTCGGGTGCCCAACCGAGCCGGAAGGTTCGGGCGACATCTCCCGCGAGGCCACGTTTGCGCAGGTACTCGCGGGCCGGGCGCGCGGCCGGATCGTTCAGCAGGCGCTGGTGATACCACTCGACCGCGTCCTGCATCGCGCCGATCAGCTGCTTGCGCCGCTGCCGATCGCGCCCCTCCCCTCCGGTGGTGTAGCGCAGCTGGATGCCGGCCCGGGCGGCGAGCTGCTCGATCGAGGTGACGAAGTCCACGTGCTCGAACTCCTGGACGAACTTGAACACGTCACCGCCGGCGCCGCACCCGAAGCACTTGTACCGCCCGGTCTCCTCGCGCACGTTGAACGAGCCGGACCGCTCGGCGTGGAACGGGCACAGCCCGACCCAGTTGCGCCCCACCCGGCGCAAGGCGACATGCTGGCCGATGACGTCGACGATCGAGACACTGGCGCGGACGCGCTCCACATCCTCGTCGACGATCGCCATGCCCCGGCCACCATAGCCATGGCGCTCCGGCGGGCGGTTCGCTACGCGGGACGACCGGTCTTCTTGACCGAGAAGGCCACCGCGCCGACGAGCACGACGACGATCACCAGCAGCGACACCGCGGTGGAGATGTGCAGCCACCTGGCCAGCAGCATCTTGGCCCCGACGAAGGCGAGGATCACGGCCAGCCCCTCTTGGAGGTACTCGAAGCGCGCGTGCATCCCCTCGAGCAGGAAGTACAAGGAGCGCAGCCCGAGGATGGCGACCGCGTTGGAGGCGAACACGATGAACTGCTCGTGGCTCACGGCGAGCACGGCGGGCACCGAATCCACGGCGAACAGCACGTCGGTCGCCTCGAGCAGCAGCAGCACGGCGAGCAGCGGCGTCGCCAGCAGATGACCGGTGCGGCGGGTGAACAGCCGCTGCCCGTCGAGCTCGTCGGTGGACGGCACGACCCGGCGGATGACCCGCAGGAACCTGCTCTGCCCCGGGTCGATCTCGCTGTCATCGCCGAACATCAGCTTCCCGGCGGTGTACAGCAGGAACGCACCGAACAGGTACAGCACCCAGTCGAACCGCTGGATCAGCGCGATGCCGGCGAAGATGAACCCGGCGCGCAGCACGAGCGCCCCGAAGATGCCCCAGAACAGCACCCGGTGCTGATACTTCGCCGGCACCTGGAAGTAGGCCAGGATCAACGCCCAGACGAACACGTTGTCGACGCTGAGGCTCTCTTCGATGAGGTAGCCGGACAGGTACTCGCCGGTGGCCGCCCGGCCGAACCAGGCGAGGATCACCAGCGAGAACCCGAGCCCGACCGAGATCCACACGGCGGACTCGACCAACGCCCGGCGCATCGTCGGCTCGGTGGCCTCGCGGTGAACGACGAGCAGGTCCACCAACAGCAGCGCGACGAAGACGGCGAGCAGCACCACCCAATGCCACCCCGTGACTGCCACGTCCACGAACGTGCCCGCGGAGATCACCAGGTCATCGTACGGGGCGGGGCACCAGTGCAACGGCCGGTATGTCGACGCCGGGTGGGCCTCCTGGCGGCGGACACCACCGCCGAGGTCTACTTGGTCTCGGCCTTCGTTCCGCCGATGA
>CAZMHG010000161.1:0-6623 GCA_964565975.1 uncultured Ilumatobacteraceae bacterium
ACGCCATCCCACAGAACAGCTCCTTCAACTGGATCGATGAATCGCGGCAGCAGGATCACGGTGTTCGTATCGAGGATCCCGTCGGGAGCGTCGCTCACGGCGAGGCATCCAGCGCTGCACCGATGTCGTCTCGGAAACGTCCTGGGTCGACCGTCGGCACGTGCCGCCACCTCCCGAGCAACGTTGCGGCGTCGAGCGGGCGCGGTCGGAGCGGTCGGAGCGGTCGGAGCGGTCGGAGCGGTCGGAGTTTGGCGACCTCGTGCCCGTCCCGCGTCACCACGCTCCACCATTGACGCCGTCGCCGGCCCGGACTCATGGTTGGACCCGCGGATGGGTCATCGTCGCTCCGCCACCGACCGTCACCCGACCGCTGCCGTCGAGGCGGATGACTGCGGCAGTCGGCTGGTCGTTGACGCCGAACTGGCCGGTGACATACGTGAACACGATTGCTGATCCATCCGGTGTGAACGTCGGTTGGATGGCGTGCTCCTCGACGCCGTCGAACGTCGTCACCGGTGTCTCCTCGGTGCCGTCCGCACGGATCGTGAACAAGTTGTCGGCTCGCGAGAACACGATGAGATCGTCGGTCGAGCTCCAGTCTGGTGCGAGTGATCCAGGACCCTCGAATGGGCCAGACAGCGTGAGGAGGTAGTGGGGTGTCGTTGCCCCCTCGCTCGGCACGACAGCGACAGCCATCGACGTCGCAGCCTCGTCAGTCAGCAGGTTGCTGGCGTAGGTGTCCTTCTCGAAGACGATCGACTTGCCGTCACCGGACCATCGCGGACCGAACAACCACACCAGCCCGGATGTGTCCTCGTAGATCGTCCGTACAGCACCCGAGGCAACGTCCAAGGCGACGATCGCCGACCGTGATGTCGTGGTGCCATCCTGCGACTCGGCCACCATGAATGCGATCTCGGTCCCGTCCGGCGACCACGAGCCGTCCTGGAGCGACGTGCACGGCGACACACAGGTGTACGCGGCGGCGGGGTCCGACCCGTCGGCGTTCACGGTCCAGAGTTTGGAGAACTGCGTGTCGAACACGATCCGGCGTCCGTCGCGCGACCAGTCCGGGTGCTCCTGGCCCTCAGGGGTGGCCGACGTGACAACGTGCGGGGCAGAGCCGTCGGGGAGGACCGTCTGAACGCTTGCGCCGCGCTGGAAGACGATCAGCGCATCGACAGGCACACCCAGGGGCGCTGCCACTGTCGACGCCGGCGCCACAGTGTCCGGCGACGTGGTCGCAGGCGAGGTGCTCGGCGACGTTGGATCCGTGACAGCCGTCGAATCGACCCGCCCAGCTGTCGACGCTAACGCCTCGTCGGACGACGGACAGCCGACGAGCGCCAGCGCAGCGAAGGTGGCCACCGCCGCACACCTGCGAACCCGCAGAGGCGGGCGTGAGGGCGCCGCGGGACTGGGAGATGAGCGCACGAAACCTCCAGGAGAGTCGTGATTGGTGGAACCACCGTCATCCGGCCACGAGGGGTCGGCAGTTCATCTGCAACCCGCACAAATGAACTGAACGTATGAGTCCCGCGGGGTGGTGGGGCTTGTATGACGTGTTCCTTGGTGGCTGTCAGGCCCGGGCTCGAGCTCGGCGCTGACGGCGGGGTCAGTATCGCGCGTCGTCGCCGGCACAAGCGATTGGTCCGCGTCATCCGCAACCGCGACGTGCACGCCGGGCCCCCGCGCTCACAGTCCCGAGCCTCGGCCTGCTTCGCCGGCGACGGCCTCTTGCAGCTCTTCGCCCGACGCGAAGTGCAGGGTTGCGTTGCGGTCGAGGAAGCGTCCGTAGCGGTCGGCGACGTCTTCGAGTAGCTGTTGCTCGCGAGAGGTGATCCGTCGACGCAGACCGACCCTGACCTCGAGTGCGTCGGGGGCGACGGAGCGGGTCATCGTTCCGACGATCTGGCCGTTGACGAGGGCCATCCCGGTGGAGGGTTCCCTGCCGCGACCGAGCAGTTCGTCGGCGTCGATCATCCAGCGCGAGTCCTGGTATCCCCGGTAGATCTCGTCGAGGATCTGGAGCAGGTGCGCACTGTCCGGCCGATGCGTGTCGGGCTCGGTGGCTGCCGAGTACCAGAACCGGCGACCATTGCGCTCGAAGGAGGCGAGTCGATCGCCGGCGGCGGCAAGCCCGGCTCGGGCGTCGCCGCGGGTGAGGGTCGCCCAGTAGCACAGGTCGCTCTCGGTGGTCGGTCCGTGACCTGCGACGTACCGCGACGCCAGCTCGGCGAGCGCCTCGTCGCGGTCGAGCTGTCGGGCGTGGGGAGCTCGTCTGACCACAAGGTCGTGGGTGTGCTCGCCGTCGATGAGCGGGCCGCTACAGATCAGCCCTTCGGCTTCGGCTGCGCCGGTGACAACGTCAGAGCCGCTCCCGCGGTTGGCGCGCCGGTCGCGTCGAGTCGGCTCCGCAGCTGGCTGCGGGTGAGCACGCCGTCGGCCTCGAGCGAGCTCACGACGGTGCGGACCGCGTGGTGCAGCACCTGATCATCGATGCCGAGTCGCCGTTGCTGCGTCGCGTGCAGCTTCCGTAGCCGGGGTCCGGTCAGCGCGCACAACCATGCGATGTCAGCGGGATCGACGAAGTGCCAGGTGGTGCGCAGCACGTGCGTCCGCAGGATCGCGCCTGTGCTGTACAGGTGATCGACTTCGATGCTGGTCGTCGGGGCGCAACGCGCGGCGATCGCCCAGGTTGCCTGCGAGTAGTTCTCGGCCTGGACCCCGAGGAGATGTTCGACGACATCGACCGGACCCTCGCAGGGGATGCCGACGAGGCGCGGAGTGCGCAGGCGCCACAGCGCGATGTCGCGATCGGAGATGATCATGCCCGCACATCCTCTGGCGCCGGCAGCGACTCGGCGACTGTTCCAACAGCGGCAGTCGTCGAACCCGACTCGACCTCAGCGACCAGTCGAGCGAGCTCGCGCTCGGCATCGCGTCGCCCGCCGCGAGAGGTCTTGGAGACGCAAGCCTTCTTCCCCGTGATCTCATCGCGGCCTGCGAGCACCCGGCGTTGCCACGAGGTCCTCCCTCGCGGGTGAAGTGAAACGGCCATCGTCTATTCGTCGCCGCTTGCGTCGTAATCGACGGCAGCTGCGACGACATCAAGGAGGAGACGTTCCACCGGAACGTGCTCACCGAGGATCACGGGGAAGGTCGGCCAACGTATAGCCGGCGACCGCTCCGGGATGACGACGCCGGACAGCGAGTGTCTCACGACAGCATCGCTCCTCATCCGGCACAGCAGCAGTCCGAGCCTGCACCAATTGGATCGTCAGAAATGCACCAACCGTGGTGTTGTGAGGACGCCGACGAAGGGCCGCCGGACCTTCTCGGGATCGGCCGAACGACGCTCGATGAGCTGATCAAGCAGCAGCGGGTGACGCCGGTGCAGATCGGTCGCTGCGTTCGCTTCTCCCTGACCGAGCTCGAGGGGTTCGGTGACACTGGCCGGACGAGAGCCAATCGAGATCGGCGGCAAGCGCAAGCCGACAAAGCTCCCGACCCGACGCGAGCCCACGCTCTTCTGACGCGACGTCGGCCCAGTCGTTCCCAGCAACCCATGCCGCCGCTCGATCACCCTCATCTACGATCAAGAGGTGTCCGGCAACGTCAAAACGCTGCACCCCAGTGTCGTGCTGAAGGACCCCGATCGCCCGGACTTCCCAGTGGTCACGATCCTCGTCGACGGTGAGGACGTTCTCGCTCAGCTGAATGGCGGGGTCATGGGTTTCGATCCCGCCGACATCCTCGACAGCGGTGCACTGGTGCCGACCGATCCGCCTCGCCGGGTGGCGGTGTACCGGTGCGGCTGTGGTGAAGCCGGCTGCGGCTGCGTCGCCCCCGTCATCGAACTCCTCTGTGAACGAGTTCGCTGGCGCGACTTCCGCGACTTCACGGGCGTGTACCACAGCCCACTCGACGACCGTGCCCCAGCGGGCGGTTCTCCACTCGGGCTTGCGGACATGGATTTCGACGCTGTTCAGTACCGGCACGAGGTCGAACGAGCCGCAGCTGATCGCGGATGGGAGACCGCCGACCGACGGACCGCACGGCTTGCGCTCGAGATCCTCCGCCAGCACGACGACCACTTCACCAAGCAGGGTTACTGGCGGGGGTGGGTGGCGCCTCACTGGAACCAACCCGGCAAGTTCTTCGTCGAGTTCATCGGTCCGCTCGGCCAGATCTTGGTCGTGCTCGCACCTACCGCGGTCTCACCTGAGGCACGGGCGGCTGAGATGGCAACTGAGTTGCTCGCCACCGAGCCGGAGCACTGGGCCATCGACACCCGCCACAACTGGCCAGCCGATCAGGTAAGGGAAGCCATCGCAGCACGGCTGGCTGCACGCGACCGGACGGCCAACGACCCAACGGATACGACTCGGGACTGAACGCGCAAATCCCGGCGGCTCCTCAGATACGGGGGAGAACGCCGGGATCACTTTCCTCGCCTAGTGGCTCGGACGTGTTCATTATCGCCAGGTTGGGCCCGAAGATCAACTCACTTCGTCACCGAGGAACACCTGCCGGACCCGACCCGCAACCGTCCTGGCGAAGTACCCGCCGGCCCCGACGCACCATCCGAGGGCGTCCGGCAAGGCGAGCAACGGCTCGTCGCTCGAGCCTCGATGCGAGTAGCTCGGGCCATCCTCTCGGTCAAGCCTCAACAACGAACCTCGAAGCACACGTCGGTCGCCCAGATCGCGGTGAACGCCGCGGCTGTCGAGAACGAGCAGCACGATCGCTGGGTCGAGCTCGGCGACCAGTGCCTCGATGCATCTCTGACGGGCTGGTTCCTCGTCTCGGCCGCGGCGATACGGCGCGGCGACCGTGAGAGCCGTCATGGGAAGCAGCATCATGCCGTTCAGGATCTGGCGACGCTGCGACTCCCCCTCCGCCGAGAAGTGGAGGCGTTGCCGCCCTTGGGCACCATCGAACGAAGGGCTCGTGTCACGGATCCAAGGTCTCGGGCGGCCACGTCGACCATCGTGAGGCGATACCAACCATCCGCACGAACGCTCTCGTCGATGAAGCCGTGTCGGGCCGTCATCGCCCTCCCGGTAGCGCAGCGGCTGCTGCGGCGGCCTCGGCTTGCTGGCCGGGCATGACGTGGGCGTAGGTGTCGAGGGTGAAGCTCACCGATGCGTGGCCGAGGCGTTCGCTGACGACCTTCAGGTTGATCCCGGCCATGAGCAAGTGTGACGCGTGGGTGTGACGCAGATCGTGGAGACGGATTGCCGGCACGGCGGCCGCCTTCACCAGCCGGCCGAACGCCTGGCCGACCGAGTCGGGGCGGATCGGGTCGCCAATCTCGTTCGTGAACACTCGTTCGCTGGCCGACGCCGTCACACCGAGTCGCAGGAACAGCTCGCGCTGACGAGCCCTGTGGCGCTGCAGGAGCGCTGCGGTGTCGCCGTCGAAGTCGATCACGCGGCGGCTACGGCGGGTCTTCGGCACGTCGACCATCTCGTCGCCGTCGACCACCGTCGCCGCCTGGTTCACCGTCAGCCGATGCCGGTCGAGCTGCACGTCCGACCAGCGCAGGGCCAACGACCTCACCTCGCCGCAAGCCCGTCATCGCCGTCAGCCGAAACAGGGCTTCGTTGCGGTTGCCGTTGATTGATGCGAGGAACGTCGTGAGCTCAGCCGGCGTCCACACAGTCATCTCCGGCCCTCAGCTCGGGCTGTCGTCAGCGAAGGCGCGTTAGCGAGCCCGGCGATGTTGCGGTTCACCAGCTCTTTGCGTTCGGCATCGTGAAGTAGCTTGCTGACCACCGCATGTACGTGGTGCACCGACGTCATCGACAGACCGCTGCGCAGGAGCGAGGCGTAGAGCGCGTCGAGATCGGTGGGCCGTAGGTCCTGCAACGGCACCGACCCGAGCGACGGCACGACGTGCCGTTCGATCGAGCCGCGACAGCCGCGCAGCGTTGTCGGCTTGCGGCCCTGATTGGACAAGCAGGCGAGCCAGGGCTCGAGGAACTCAGCAAGAGTCGGGCGGTTCGGCGCCACGACCGTGCCCGACTGGTGGGCGGCGAGCAGTTCGGTGAGCGCGGCCTGCGCCTGCTTCTTCGTGTCGAACGAGCGCTTCGCCTGACGCCGCTTGCCACCCTCCCGCCAGGTGGCGTGAGCGACCCACGAGGCCGCCCCGGATGCCAGCACCCGGCGGCCGACGGTGCCACTCGCCATGGAGTGACATTGCCAGGGCGTTACCACTTCCGAAACCGATTCGGAAGATCACTGCAGGAGTGGCCTCTGAACTGGACTCTTGCTAGCGCCCCCGGCAGGGATCGAACCTGCGACCTGCGGTTTAGGAACGGTGCTGTCGGCCCTTCGGCGCACCCTCGCCACCAGGCCCTTCCCGCCGTCTACCAGGGCCAACGTGGAGCGTCCGGGCAGGTTCGGTGGAGGTGTGGCGAGCACGCACAGCGGAACGGCGCGACGTTTCAGGGCACGTTCAACGGCACGCCGGGGTCACCACGGCTGCTCGGTGACCGAGAACGAGTCGGTGCGCTCCGGGCCACCGTCCACGTGCCAGGTGGCGTGCACCCGGTCACCGATGCTGCCGACCGAGTTGGGTGCTCCGTGGAAGTAGCGCGGCCGCTGTGCGCTCACCA
>CAZMHG010000162.1:0-6611 GCA_964565975.1 uncultured Ilumatobacteraceae bacterium
AACCCCAAGGACCTGGGCATCGACTCGCCCGGCGGTCTGGCTGCGGCCAAGGCGTTCAAGGTCTGGAGCGACGAAGGCCTGATCCAGAAGGACATCACCTTCGACATCATGAAGGAGAGCTTCATGAGCGGGAAGGCGCCGTTCGCGATCACCGGCCCATGGTCGATCGACGACTTCAAGAAGTCGGGCGTCAAGTTCGTCGTCGAGCCGATCCCGAGCGTCAACGGCAACACGCCCAAGGTGTTCGTCGGCGTCCAGGGCTTCATGATCTCGTCGTTCAGCAAGAAGGTCGACCTGGCCAAGAGCTTCCTCACGGACTACGTGGCGACCGACGACGCGCAGCTCGCGCTGTACAAGATCGGCAACCGTGCGCCGGCGCTGACGTCGGCGTTCGAGCAGGTCAAGGACGACGCGATCGTCACCGGGTTCGGCAACGCCGCCACGCAGGGTCAGCCGATGCCGGCGATCCCGGCGATGGCGTCGGTGTGGGACTCGTGGACCAACGCCTACAACCTGATCTTCACGGGGACTGATCCGGAGACGGCGTTCAAGGAAGCGGCAAAGGCCATCCGGGACAAGATCGGCGGCTGATGTCCGCGGACGTTCCGCAGTCGACGGGCCGGGGGGCGCACGCTCCCCGGCCCGTCACGTTCCGGCTGATGCGCGGGCTGCTGGTCAAGCTCGTCCTGCTGGCCGTGGTCAACGGCGTGGTGCTGATGGGCCTGCCGATCATGATCCGCAACCACGCCTGGCCCTACGCGGTGGTCGCCATCGTCGCCCTGCTGGCGATCGACTGGATCTACCTCTCGCCACGCGCGATCCCGGCCAAGTTCCTTGCGCCGGGCACGTTGTTCCTGGTGATCTTCGCCCTCTACCCCGTGCTCTACACGGTGTACATCTCGACCACGAACTACGGCACCGGCAACAACCTGTCCCAAGCGCAGGCGCTTGCGCAGATCCAAGCCCAGTCGGTCGGCTCCACTGCCGGGGCGACGCGCTACAAGCTGCAGATCCTGGCCAAGGGTGATGCCAACGGATCGCTGGCGTTCCTGCTGACCGATCCGTCGGGCGCGTACTTCCTCGGGACCACCGACGGCCTCACCCCGGTTGCCGAGTCGGCGGTCACGACCCAAGGCGTGCGCAAGACGATCGACGGCTACGTCCCGCTGAACATCGGCGCGGCGCAACGGCGAAGCGCCGACGTGTCCAAGGTGGTCGTTCCCGGCCCACAGGGCGACATCGTCAACGACGGGTTCACCGCGGCGTTCGCCAAGACGCAACGCCTGACCTACGACGCGGCGACGAACACGATGAAGGACAACGTCGACGGCACCGTGTACCACGTCGACAAGGGGTACTTCGTCGACGACAGCGGCAAGCGCCTGCTGCCCGGTTGGCGCGCCTCGGTCGGGGTCGACAACTACCGCTCGCTGTTCAGCGCCGGCGAGATCCGCCGCGAGTTCCTACGGGTCTTCCTGTGGACCATGGTCTTCGCCCTCGGATCCGTGCTGCTGTGCTTCGGGTTCGGGCTGTTCCTCGCGCTGGTGTTCAACAACCCGCGGATGCGCGGCCAGAAGCTGTATCGCAGCCTGCTGATCGTGCCCTACGCCTTGCCGGGGTTCATGACCGCGCTGGTGTGGAAGGGAATGCTCAACCAGCGCTTCGGGGTGATCAACCGCTGGCTGGGCACCGACGTCGCCTGGCTCGACGGCAAGTGGATGCCGTACGTCTCGATCCTGCTGGTCAACACCTGGCTCGGGTACCCGTACATGTTCCTGGTGTGCACCGGCGCGCTGCAGGGCATCCCGGGCGACCTCACCGAAGCGGCGATGGTGGACGGCGCGTCGGGTCTGACCCGCTTCCGGCGGATCACCTTGCCGCTGCTGCTCGTCGCCGTCGCCCCGCTCCTGATCGCCTCGTTCGCCTTCAACTTCAACAACTTCTCGTTGATCTACCTGCTGACCGAAGGCAAGCCGCCGATCCTCGGCTCCGACGCCGGACGCACCGACATCCTGATCAGCTTCGTCTACAAGCTGGCCTTCGGTGGCGGGCGTGACGCCGACTACGGCCTCGCCTCGGCCATCTCGCTGGTCATCTTCTTCCTGGTCGCCGGCATCTCCGCGTACGGCTTCCGGGTTTCCAAGAAGCTGGAGGACATGCGCCGATGAGCTCCGTTGTCCTGCCCGGCGACGGCACCGTCGGTGGTGGCGCGGTCGCCACCGCACGGCGTCAGGTCGCCCGCAACAAGCCGTCGAAGAAGCGGTGGTTCCGCGACACCGGGTGGCGGCACCTGGTGGCCATCCCGGCGCTGATCTTCGCCTTCATCCCGATCATCTGGGTCGTCTCGGCGGCGTTCTCCACCGGCGGGCTGAGCTCGCAGAAGGTGATCCCCACCAATCCCACGCTGGACAACTTCCGCGAGCTGATGAGTGCGCCGAACCATCCGCCGTTCTGGCGGTGGTTCCTCAACTCGATGGTGATCAGCTCGATCACCGCGGTCGCCACCGTGTTCCTCGCCGCGCTCGCCGCGTACGCGTTCAGCCGCCTGCGCTTCCGCGGCCGGCGGCCGGGGATGCTCGCCCTGCTGTTCATCCAGATGTTCCCGAACCTGCTGGCGATGGTCGCGCTGTACCTGTTCATGACCCGCGTCAAGAGCCTGTTCCCGGCCCTTGGCCTGGGGTCGTCGTGGGGGCTGATCATGATCTACCTCGGCGGCGCGATGGGGGCCAACGCCTGGCTGATCAAGGGGTTCTTCGACACGATCCCGTTCGAGCTGGACGAGGCGGCACGCATCGACGGGTGCACGCACGCGCAGACCTTCTTCCGGATCATCGCCCCGCTCGGCCTGCCCGTGCTGGCGGTGATCGGTGTGCTCTCGTTCAACGCGACGCAGGCCGAGTTCCTGATCGCCGACGTGATCCTCGGGCCGAACGACCAGAAGCGAACGTTGCCGGTCGGGCTGTCGCGCTTCGTGCTGGCCGGGTTCGAGAACCGCTGGGGCCCGTTTGCCGCGGGCGCGCTGATCGGCGCGATCCCCGTGCTGGTGCTGTTCCTCGCCGTGCAGCGCTACATCGTCTCCGGGTTGACGGCCGGCTCGGTGAAGTAGCCGGCACGCGGCGCGCGCGTCGGGTGCTGTACCGGGCCGTCGGGGCTTGCCGGTGATCCGTGCCAGGCTGCACCGGTGACCGTTGCCATGCCCGCGCTCGCGCTCGATCGTCCGCACCACGATGGCTCCGCCGAGTACGTGCCCCGGCCCGCGGCGGTGCCAGGCGAGCCGTTCGAGGTCCGCCTGCGCATCCCCCTCGCGGTGCAGGCGACGGCGGTCAGCGTGCGCACCACGCCGAACGCCGAACCGCGGTTGATCGAAGCGCGGGTGATCACCCAGACGGCGACCGACGTGTGGTGGTCGGCGTCCTGGACGGTGGAGAACCCGGTGACCCACTACCGGTTCCTGATCTCGACGCAGGACGCACAGTGGTGGCTGAACGGGGCCGGGATGACAGCGGCCGACGTCCGTGACGGTTCCGACTTCGTCGCCTCGGCCTTCCCGCCGCCGCCGTCGTGGCTTGCCGACGTGGTCGGCTACCAGATCTTCCCGGACCGATTCGCCACGTCCGGCGCGTCACCCCACCTGCCGGAGTGGGCGGTGGGCGCCGCGTGGGAGGCACCGCTCGCCGACGACCCGCGCGTCGCGGTGCGCCAGGTGTACGGCGGCGACCTGGCCGGTGTGGAGTCGCGCCTCGACCACGTCCAGCGCATCGGCGCGAACCTGCTGTACCTCACGCCGGTGTTCCCCGGCCGCTCGGCGCATCGCTACGACGCTGACACGTTCGGTCACGTCGACCCGCTGCTCGGGGGCGACGGGGCCTACGCCTCGCTGATCGCCGCAGCACATGCCCGCGGCATCCGCGTGATCGGTGACCTGACGCTGAACCACACCGGCGCACACCACGAGTGGTTCGTCGCCGCGCAGGCCGACGCGTCGTCGGCCGAGGCCGACTACTACCTGTTCGACGAGCACCCTGGTCGGTATCGCGCGTGGTACGACATCCCGTCGCTGCCCAAGCTGAACTGGCACGACGCGGGCCTGCGCGATCGGCTGATCACCGCCGACGACTCGCCGGTGCGGCGGTGGATGCGCCCGCCGTACGGCCTCGACGGGTGGCGGATCGACTGCGCCAACGTGACCGCCCGCATCGACCTCACCGACGTCAACGACGACGTCGCCCGACTGACCCGATCGACGATGGACGAGGAGAACCCGTCGTCGTGGTTGCTCGCCGAGCACTGCTACGACGCCGCTGCCGATCTGGCCGGTGGCGGGTGGGACGGGGCGATGGCCTACCACTGGTTCACCCGCCCGGTCTGGGCGTGGCTCGGCACCGGGCAGGGCCATCAGCCGCTCGGCGGCGAGATGCGCCGGACGTACGGCGGCGACACGATGGCCGCGTCGATCTCCGCGCTGTGGGCCGGCACGCCCTGGCCGGCGCTGAACGCCAGCATGACGATGCTCGACTCGCACGACTGCGCCCGGTTCCGCACGGTGTGCGGCTCCGCCGAGCGGCACGTGGTCGGCATGGCGATGCTGATCACGTTCCCCGGCGTGCCGACGTTGTTCGCCGGCGACGAGGTCGGTGTCACCGGCTCGGGCATGGACGCCGGTCGCGCCCCGTTCCCGTGGGACGAGGGCCGATGGGATCGCCCGTTCTTCGACACCGTCCGGGCGTTGATCGCGATCCACCACGACTCCGAAGCGCTGCGTACCGGCGGGTTCCGCTGGGTCGCGGCCGGGCCGGACGCGGTCACCTACCTGCGCGAGTCGCCGGCCGAGCGCATTCTGGTGCACGTCGCCCGCGCCGGCCACGCCCCGGTGCATGTCCCCGTCGCCTCGCTCGGTGCCGCCGGCGGCGATGCGCTGTTCGGCGGCGTGGCGTTGCACGCCCAGTCCGGCAGCGTCACCCTGCCGGACACCGGTCCGGGCGCGTGGATCTGGCGCCTCGCCTGAGCGCCGGCAGGGCTCAGGCGCGCGCCGCGAGCGCGTCGGCGGCGATCTCCGCGGCCGACGTCGCTGCCTCGCGGGGCTGCATGCCGCGGATCAACCCGGTCAGCAGCGCACCGTTGAAGCAGTCGCCGCCACCCGTCGCGTCGCGCACCTCGCGGCGCACCGGCGCGACGAAGAACGGCTCGCCGCCCGCCGCGCAGCCGGTGGCACCGCGGGCGCCGCAGGTGACCACCACCAGCTGGCGCACACCGGCGGCGAGCAGCGCCTGCGCGGCGCGGGCCGGGTCCTGCTCGCCGGTCAAGGCCGTCGCCTCCACGTCGTTCGGGCAGAAGATGTCGACGTGCGGGAGCACCGGGAACACGGCCTCGCTCCAACGGCCGGTCGAGTCCCAGGTGATGTCGAGCGAGGTGGTGATGCCGCGCGACCGCGCCCGGCGGAGCAGCTCGATCATCGGCTCGCCGTCCATCGCCGGCAGCAGCAACGCGTAGCCGATGTGCAGGTGCGTGACGCCGCGGTCGGCGAGCGCGTCGATCGGCACGTGCTCGGCGGCGAGCTCGGCGTTGGTGCCCTTGGCGTGGATGAAGGCCCGCTCGCCGTCCGGCCGCACGAGCACGACGGTCAGCGATGTCGGCTGGGTGGTGCTGCGGGTGGCGAACTCGGTGTCCGCCCACGAACCGACCTCGCTGTCGATCAGGTCACCCCACGGGTCGGTGCCGGCCCGGTACACCGCATACGCCGGCTCGCCGAGCGGACCGAGGACCCGGCCGATGTTGCCGACGAGGCCTCCGACGTGGGCGTCGACCCGTTCGGTCTCCACCAGCTTTCCGGCCGGCGGCAGCTCGGTGAACGGGCGGACGGCGACGTCGACGCAGACGTGCCCGACCACGGCCAACCGGGGTGGCGTGGTCGGCCTCATGCCTGGGCGACTGTAGTTGGGCATGATGGAGACGCGCAGGTGGCCGACACCTGGGCAACCCGACGAGAAGGGACCACGATGCACCACTGGCCGGAACTGGCATCACACCGCACGTGGCTTCACCAGCATGCGGTCGACCTGCTCGACTTCGGCCGGCGGACGGCCGATCCTGCGGGTGGCGCGCGGTGGCTCGACCTGCGCGGCGTCCCCGACTTCTCCCGGCCGATCTTCACCTGGAACACGTCCCGGATGGTCCACGTCTACGGGATCGGCGCGCTGCTCGGCGTGCCGGGATGCGCGCCGATCGCCGAGCGCGCGCTCGCCGGGCTGACCGGCCGGTTACACGACCACGTCAACGGCGGGTGGTTCACGTCGTGGCACGACGACGACCCGGAGACCGACGGTTCACCGGACCGAAGCGTCAAGTCGTGCTACGACCACGTGTTCGTCGTCCTCGCCGGGGCGACCGGCACCCACGCAGGGCTGCCCGGGGCGAGGGCGCTGTTCGACGACGCCGTCGCGGTGCTGCTCGAGCAGTTCTGGGACGACGACGCGGGCATGCTGCGCGACACCTGGAACGCGGACTTCAGCGTCGCCGAGCCGTACGGCGGGATCAACGCAAACATGCACGGAGTCGAGGCGATGCTCGCCGCGGCCAGCCTGACCGGCGATCCGGCGTGGCTGGAGCGGGCC
>CAZMHG010000163.1:0-6609 GCA_964565975.1 uncultured Ilumatobacteraceae bacterium
GACGCTGACGTCCGGTCCGCTGACCGTACGGCTGCACGACGGCGCGCCGTGGAACCTGGAGTTCGTCGCCCGCGGCCGCGTCGTCATGCACCAGCGCGCCGGCAGCATCGCTGTCGTCGACGGGCCGGACGGGCAGCGCATGCTCAACGTGCAGACGTCGCTCGGCGTCGGCGAGTGCGTGTACGGACTTGGCGAACGGTTCACCGCGTTCGTCAAGAACGGCCAGTCGGTCGACCTGTGGAACGAGGACGGCGGCACCTCCAGCGAGCAGGCCTACAAGAACGTGCCGTGGTACATCACCAGCGGCGGCTACGGCGTGTTCGTCAATCACACCGGGCGGGTCTCGACCGAGGTCGCCAGCGAGCACGTCGAGCGGGTCCAGTTCACGGTCACCGGCGAGGAGGTCGAGTACCTCGTGGTCTACGGGCCGACCCCCAAAGAGGTCCTCGACCGCTACACCGCGCTCACCGGCCGCCCGCCCGAGCTGCCGGCGTGGTCGTTCGGGCTATGGCTGTCCACCTCGTTCGTCACCGACTACGACGAGGACACGGTCCGCGGTTTCATCGACGAGATGCACCGGCGGGACATCCCGCTCAGCGTGTTCCACTTCGACTGCTTCTGGATGCGTGAGTTCCAGTGGTGCGACCTCGACTGGGATCCCCGCGTGTTCCCCGACCCGGTGGGCATGCTCGCCCGGCTGAAGGCCGGTGGCCTGAAGGTGAGCGTGTGGATCAATCCGTACATCGGCCAGGCGTCACCGATGTTCGCCGAGGGCGCCGCCGCCGGGTACCTGCTGCGCCGCCCCGACGGCAGCGTCTGGCAGTGGGATCTGTGGCAGGCGGGCATGGCCGTGGTCGACTTCACCAACCCCGATGCCTGCGCGTGGTTCCGGGCCAAGCTGCAACGCCTGCTCGACATGGGCGTCGACTGCTTCAAGACCGACTTCGGCGAACGGATCCCGACGGACGTCGTCTACCACGACGGCAGCGACCCCGAGCAGATGCACAACCGCTACACGCTGCTGTACAACGGCCTCGTCTGGGACCTGCTCCACGATCACGCGCCGGGCGACGCCGTGCTGTTCGCCCGCAGCGCGACCGCGGGGAGCCAGACCATGCCGGTGCACTGGGGCGGCGACAACACCAGCTCGTTCGAATCGATGGCCGAGTCCCTGCGCGGCGGGCTCAGCCTCGGCTTGTGCGGGTTCGGCTACTGGAGCCACGATATCGGCGGCTTCGAGGGCACCCCGGACCCGGCAGTGTTCAAGCGTTGGGTGCCCTTCGGTCTGCTCAGCTCGCACAGCCGCCTGCACGGAAACGAGAGCTACCGCGTGCCGTGGGCGTTCGACGACGAAGCGGTCGAGGTGACCCGCCGCTTCGCCCGGCTCAAGGCCGTGCTGATGCCGTACGTCCTCGACGCCGCACGTGAGGCCCACCAACACGGCACGCCGATGATGCGGGCGATGTGGCTCGAGTTCCCCGACGATCGGACATGCCTGTACCTCGACCAGCAGTACATGTTCGGCCCGGACCTGCTGGTCGCGCCGGTGTTCAACGCGGCCGGTGACGTGGAGTTCTACCTCCCCGAGGGCGAGTGGGTCTCGCCGATCACCGGCGACACCCTGCACGGGCCGCGGTGGGTGCGCCAGCAGCACGGGTTCGACTCGCTGCCGCTGTACGCCCGCGCGGGGTCGGCCGTGCTGGCGATGGTGCCCGCGACGCTGCCGTAACCGGCGACCCTGCACGGGCGACGCGCCGCGGTCGGCGTGGTCAGTCCCCGTACTCCAGCCACTCCGACTGATCCGGGGTCAGGCGGACGTCGAGCGCGGCGACGCACTCGGCCAGCTCTGCCGTCGAGCGCGGGTCGACGATCGGGATGCTGACGAACGGCTGGCCGATCGCCCAGGCCAGGGCGACCTGGTTGGGGGTGACACCGAGCTGGGTGGCGAGGCGGATGGCGCGGTCGCGGCGCGCGAAGTTGTCCTCCGAGTACCACACCCGGGTCAGCTCGGGATCGTCGGTGCGGTCCGGCGCGGCGCGGTCGGTGAAGAACCCGCAACCCGTCGCGGCCCACGACAGGTTGGCGACCTGGCGGAGGTTCAGCCAGGCACGGAAGTCCGCACCGGAGCTGGAGACGCATCCCGAGAACATCGGTTGGACCATCGTCGCCAGTGACAGGTTGTTGGCCAGCAGCCGGGGTGGCGGCTCGCCCTCGGACTCGGCGTACTCGATGGCCACGTCGAGTCGATCGACCGTCCAGTTGGATCCACCCCACGGACCGCGGATCCGGCCGGCATTGACCTCGGCGTTGATCGCGTCGACGAACTCGCCGACCGGGACGTCGAGGTTGTCGCGGTGCAGCAGGTACACGTCGACGTGGTCGGTCTGCAACCGTTCCAGGCTCTCGGTCAGCTCGGCTGAGATCCGGTCGGGGGTGCCGAACGGAACGTGCGCGCCCTGACCGATGACGACCGACTCGGCGCGCCGGCCCGTCCGGGCAAGCCACTGGCCGAGGGCGCGCTCGGCGGCGGCGCCGTCGGCGACCCACGTGGAGCCGAAGGCCCGCCCGCCTGCCGCCCAGTACGCGTCGAGCACGTCGGTGCCGGTCGGCTCGCCGTCGACCACCTGGACCGCCATGACCAACGCCGAGATCGGCCTGTCGAGACCCGCGAGGGCTCGCGCTGCAACGTGCGACACGGTTGGACTCCCCTGACGACCCGGCTTACGCCAGCCGGCCGGCGTCGACGGCGAGCGTACTGCCCGTCATGAACGCGGCCATGTCGGAGACGGCGAAGACCACCGCGCGGGCGACGTCGTCGGGGAGCCCGATCCGCCCGAACGGGTTCGCCGACGCACGCGCCGCGACGTCGACCCCCGCCGCCTTCAGCGGGGCCATCTCGGCGCGAACACCCTCGGTGTCGATCACGGTTGGGGCGATGCCGAGGACGCGGATCCCCTTCGGCGCCAGCTCCAGACCCAACGCCTTGGTGATGCCGACCACGGCGTGCTTGGAGGCGACGTAGGCGCTCAGCCCGGCGCTGGCCCGAAAGCCGGTGGTGGAGGCGAGGTTGACGATCACCCCGCCGTTGGTCATCCGCCGCGCGGCCTCCTTGGCGCCGAGCATCGTGCCACGGGTGTTGATCGCCAGCATCCGGTCGATGAACTCGGGCTCGACCGCCTCGATCGGGCCGGTCGGCGGCGAGATGCCTGCGTTGTTGACCCAGATGTCGAGCCGACCGAACTCGGCGACGGCGTGCGCGGCGACGGCGGTGATGCTGTGCGGGTCGGCGACGTCGAGGTGCATGCCGATGCCGCGCCCACCCCAGCGGTCGGCGGCATCGGCGGCGACGCGCTCGGCGACGTCGCCGTCCAGGTCACCGACGACGATCCTGGCGCCGGCCTCGGCCAGCCGGGCGACGATCGCCGCGCCCAGGCCGCGGGCGCCGCCGGTGACGACGGCGACCCGCCCGTCGAGCCGCCACAGGTCGGCGAGCGGGACGGACGAGTGGTCGGGTGCGATCATCGTTGGTACCGACCCGGTCAGTAGGGCAGCGTGCCGCCGTCCACCGGGAACATGCAGCCGGTGATGTTGCGGCCCGCGTTGGACGCCAGCAGCAACGCCACGGCGGCGACCTCTTCCACCGTGTTCGGCCGCTTGATCGCCGACTCGTGGGTGAACAGCTCGATCAGCTTGTCGTAGGTGCCGACGCCCATCGCGATCGCCGACGCCGGACCCGTCTCGCGCACGATGTCGGTCTCGATGATCCCCGGCAGCAGCGAGTTGACGGTGATGCCGATCGTGCCGACCTCCTGCGCGGCGGCCTTGACCAGCCCGTTGACCGCGTGCTTGGTCGCCGAGTAGCCCGGAATGCCGGGCTTGCCCAGCTTGCCCTCGACCGAGGAGGTGACGATGATGCGCCCGTACTGGCGGGGGATCATGTGCTGCAGCGCCCGCCGCATCCCCCAGAACACGTGGTTCAGGTTCCAGTCGATCTCCAGGTTCCACTCCTCGTCGGACATCTGCGCGACCGGGGCGGTCGCCTTGACGCCGCCTGAGTTGAGGCAGCAGATGTCGAGTTGGCCGTAGGTGGCGATGGCGAAGTCGATCAGACCCTCGACATCGGCCTGCTTGGTCATGTCACCGGCGTGGAAGGTGACGTCGGCTCCGGTGGCCGCGGTGATCTCGGCCACGGCCTGGTCGCCCTTGGCCTGGTCACGGCCGTTGACCACGACCTTGGCGCCCTCGCGGGCGAAGATGTCGGCCATGCCTCGGCCGATCGAACGCGTGCCGCCCGTGATACAGGCGACCTTGCCGTCAAGCTTTCCCATTGCAGTTCTCCGTTCCGCGAATCAGTAGGGCGCCGTGCCGCCGTCGACGGACAGCAACGCGCCGGTGATGCCGCCGCCCACGTCCGATGCCAACAGGACGGCCACGTTGGCGACGTCCTCGAGCTCCATGACCCGCTTCGTTGCCGCCTCCTGGGCGAACATCTGGATCAGCTCTTCGTAGGTGATGCCCATCTGCTTGGCCGCGTTGGGGCCCTCGGCGCGGGTCACGTCGGTCTCGATCACGCCCGGGCACAGCGCGTTCACCGTGACGCCGGCAGTGCCGACCTCTTTGGCCATGCACTTGGTGAACCCGTTGATCGCATGCTTCGCCGTGACGTAGATGCTGATGCCCGGCTTGCCGACCTTGCCCTCGACCGAGGAGATGTTGATGATCCGGCCCCAACCGCGCTCGATCATCGGCTTGATCACGGCCCGGCTGTGCCACAACGTCGGCCACAGGTTCCAGCGCAGCGCGTCCTCGAACGCCTCGTCGGTGAGGTCCTGGATCAGCGCGTTGTTGGTCGCGCCGCCGGCGTTGTTGACCAGGATGTCGACCTTGCCGAACTCGGCGATCGCCTCGGCGACGGCGTTGTCGCAGTCCTCGCGCACCTTGGCGTTGGCCTTCACGTAGTGCAGGTCGCCGGGACGGTCGATCTCGTCCAACGCCTGCTGGCCCTTGTCCGGGCTGGTTCCGGTGATCACCACCTGGGCGCCCTCGGCGAGGAACGCTTCGGCGATCGCCCGACCGATCCCGCGCGTGCCGCCTGTGATCAGGGCAACGCGCCCTTCCAGCTCTCCCATGTGACCCCCCGTGGACTCCGTTGCCCGAAGTACTCGGGCGAGCGAGTAGAAACTATCGAATGGCTACAGAAAGTGCGAACGCATCGCGGAAGTACGCGGCCGTGTTCTGGGATTTCGGCGGCGTGTTCATCGACAGCCCGTTCGTCGCCCTCAACGCCTACGAGGCCGAGCACGGCATCCCGCACGACTTCATCCGCCAGGTCAACTCGGTCGACCCGCTGACGAATGCGTGGGCCCAGATCGAGCGCGGCGACGTGACCGAGGACGAGTTCGACGAGCTGTTCGCCGGCGAGTCCGCGGCGCTCGGCCATCGCATCCCCGGCAAGGACCTGCTCGGCCTGCTGCAGGGGCGTGTCCGCCCGGAGATGGTCGTGGCGCTCGACCGGATCATCGCCGCCGGCTACCGCACGGCGTGCCTGACCAACAACATCGTCTCCGACGATCGCGCCGAGGTCCTACCGATCATGGCCCGCTTCGAGTTCGTCGTCGAGTCGAGCAAGGTCGGCTCGCGCAAGCCGGAGCCGGCGTTCTACGAAGCGGCCTGCAAACTGGCCGGCGTCCACGCCGGCGAGGTCGTCTACCTCGACGATCTGGGCATCAACTGCAAGCCGGCGCGGGCCCTCGGCATGACCACGATCAAGGTCGTCTCGGCCGAACAGGCGATCGCCGACCTGGAACGCACGCTCGACCTCGCCCTTCGCTGAGGCCCGCGGCGGCCGGCGCCGGTCGCCGGATCGTTAGATTGCAGGGGTGCGCATTCTCCGCCGGATCCTGGTCGCGCTCTCACTTGCCGGCACCATCGCCGGTGCGTTGCGGTTCCGCGGCAAGGGCGGGATCCCGCCGCAGACCGGCGGCTGGCGGGAGGTCTCGCCGGGCCAGCCGGGCGCATGACCCAGCACGCTGGTGTGCCGTCCAGCCCGTCGAGCCTGCCGGGTTCGCCCGACACCGGCCAACGGATCGCCGGACTTGCCGGCGCGGGGATCACCGGGCGCATCATCGCCGGCCACCTCGCCGCGACCGGTTGGCGGGTCGCCGTGTTCGACACCCGTCACCACGCGGCGCGTCAGACCGCGGCAGCGGTGGGCGGCGCCACCGTCGACTCGCCGGCAGCGTTGGCCGCGGCCGACGCGGTGGTGCTGTGCCATCCGGGCGGCCACGCCGAACTGGCCGAATCGTTGATCACGGCCGGCGCGTCGAAGATCGTCAGCGTGGCCGACGCACTTGCCGACGTCGACGCGCTCCTCGCCCTCGACGCCCACGCCCGCCGTGCCGGCGCGACGCTGATCACCGGCGCCGGGATGTCACCCGGACTGAGCGGGCTGCTGGCCCGCTCGCTGGCGCCGTCCCTGGACTCGCTCGAGGAGATCCACGTCGCCGCGCACGGCACCGGAGGCCCGGCATGCGCGCGCCGACACCACGACGCGCTCGGCGACCCGGCCCTGGCGTGGTACGACGGCGCATGGCTCGAACGTTTCGGCGG
>CAZMHG010000164.1:0-6599 GCA_964565975.1 uncultured Ilumatobacteraceae bacterium
GCCCAACCAGGTGTCCACCAGATGGGGGTCGGTCGGCGCGGCGTGCACGCCGGGTGCGACATCGCCGGCGAGCATCGAGTCCACGGCGAAGGACACCGGCATCGACACCAGCCGGCTCATCGCCGACCCCGTCTCGTCGCCCGACGCGTCGAGCGCCCACGTCTCGTGGAACACCGGCGTGCCGCGGTTGTCGTCGGCGCGCAGCGAGACGCACAGCACGACACGATCGGGCTCGCCCGGTGCGTAGGCGTTGTCGGCCAGCAGGCGCTTGCTCAACTCGGCGAGTTGGGCGTCGCCCTGCGGGCCGGTGAACCGCTCGACCTGGTCGAACACGGGCGCCCACGCCGCTGCCCAACCGTTGAGGCGGATGGTGCCGCGCACGAAGTCGCGCACCTTCCACTGCGGGTCGAAGTGGTACTCCGCAAGGAACGGGACGCTGTCCCGGTTGGGATAGACCTCGAAGTCCTCCGGAACGGGCAGCGGCGCGGTGTACGACTCGACCGCGTTCCACGGACGGTCGACGACGCGTTCGGCAAAGTTCCGCAGGCTCCGCGACGGCGAGCGCAACGCCTTGAGCACGCCGAGCGGCGCCCAGCTGAACTTGTAGGTGAACGCGTTGGGGATCTTCGGCACGCCACCGCAGTACGACGTGAACGACAGCACGTTGTCGTCGGCGGGCGCGCTCGCCCCGTAACGGGCGACGAGGTCATGGGCCATCAGATGGTCGATGCCGGGATCCAGGCCGACCTCGTTGACCGAGGCCAGGCCCGCGTCGCGGAACGCGCCATCCAGAGCGCGCATCTCCGGCGAGATGTACGACGACGAGGCAAAGTTCGCACCACGCACCAGGCACCGCTCGGCAACGGCCAGGTGCTGGTCGGCCGGCAGCATCGACACCACGACGTCGCCCGGCTGCAGCGCATCGGTCAGGGCGTCCAGGTCGTACGCGCGGATGTCGTCGGTCAGGTCGCCGACGAGGTCGCGGCCGTTGGCCACCGTGCGGTTCCACACCACGACGGGCCGGCCGGCGGTGAGCAGCGCTCGCAGGCCGGGTCCGGAGGACAGGCCGGTACCGCACCAGTGAATCGTCATCGTCCGTTCCGTTCTGAAGCGCTCGCCTGGCCGGCGAGGTTGGGGTCGTGCCGGTCGGCCGTCGCCGTGGCGAGATGCGTGGCGAAGTCCTGCTCGGCCCGGGCCCACACGCCGGCGCGCAGATCGCCAAGCCCGGCGAGAGCTGGGAGCAGCTGTGCGGCGTAGTCCTCGCTGGCCTCGATCGGCAGCAGCGACGGCAGGTTGTCGATGGCCATCACGTCGAGCGGCGGGTCGCCGTGCACGCGGCGCGCCGGCCGGGTCCACGTGGTCACCGCGTCGTTGACCTTGATCGGCGTGAAGTCCGAGGTCGGGTCGCAGGCGATGTCGCCGATCACGCTCAGCCGGCGCGCCGCGGTCGCCGCCGACTCCGGGACGAACACGGGGCAGCCCGGACGGGCGAGGATGCAGTTGAGGAAGATCTCGTGGTCGAGGATCTCGGGGAACGGGCCACCGCTCGCCGTCTCGGCGAGATCCCACGGGGTGACCTCGATGCCCACCGCGGCGCACATGTCGGCGGCGCCGGTACCGACCCGGCCGAGGGCGCCGATGACGATCGCCCGCGGCCGTGCGCCGGTCCACGCCGCGTTGAGGTCGTCGACCAGCGCGTCCTGGTCGGCCGCGCGGCCGACGGTGCCGGCGATGCCGCCGCGCTGCTGGGCGATCCAGCAGTGATAGGCAACCGCTGCGCCGGCAAACCCGGCCCAGTAGCCGAACGCGGCGACGCGCCGGCCGGAGTCGTCGACCAGCGCCTCGAGGTCGTACAGCGTGCCGCCACCCGCGGCGAAGCGGCGCAGCAGCACCTGACCCGCCGGCTGCCCCTTGAACGCGTGGCCGAACATGATGTGCCGATGACGCAACGGCGTGCCGTCGTCGGGCAGCTCCTTGAGGCCGAAGATGATCGCCTCGTGCGGTGCGTCCGGCCACGAGTTCTCCGCGGCGATCGTGCAGCCGGCGGCGGCGTACCCCTCGATCGGGATCGCCCGCGTGGCGCTGGCCTCGACGGTGACCCCGATGCCCTGGTCGATCAGCGCGCGGGCCCCGTGCGGGGTCAACCCGACCCGTTCCTCGGCGTCGCGTTGTTCGGCCCGGACCCACAGATGTGTGCGCATGACCCGCCGATTCTGCCGCGGCGCCCGGCCGTTTCGGCATTCGTGCGCAGGACGCGGGAGAATGCGCCGATGGCGTCCGACGACCCGCTCCTGCAACCGTTCCAGCTCAAGCACCTGACGCTGCGCAACCGGATCTTCTCCAGTTCCCACGAGCCGGCGTACTCCGAGGACGGCATGCCCAAGGCGCGCTACCGGCTGTACCACGAGGAGAAGGCCAAAGGTGGACTGGCGCTCACGATGACCGCCGGCACGGCGATCGTGTCGGCCGACAGCCCGCCGGCGTTCGGCAACCTGCACGCCTACAAGGACGAGATCGTGCCGTGGATCCGCGAGCTGACCGACGGCATCCACGAGCACGGCGCCGCAGCGATGATCCAGATCAGCCACCTCGGCCGGCGCACCGGTTGGGGGCAGGACGACTGGTTCCCGATCGTCTCGTCGTCCGACCTGCGCGAACCGGCACACCGCAACATCCCCAAGCCGGCCGAGGACTGGGACATCGAGCGCATCGTCTCCGACTTCGCCGATGCCGCCGAGCGGATGAAGGCCGGCGGGATGGACGGCATCGAGCTGGAGGCGTACGGGCACTTCATCGACCAATGGTGGTCGCCGTCGGTCAACCACCGCACCGACGAGTACGGCGGCTCGTTCGAGAACCGGATGAAGGTGCCGCTGATGGTCTTCCGGGCGATCCGCGAGCGCGTCGGCCCCGAGTTCGTCGTCGGCGTGCGCATGTCGATCGACGAGCAGATGGTCGACGGCTACGACACGCCGGTCGGGATGCAGATCGTCAACCTGCTGCACGGCGAGGGCCTGATCGACTTCGTCAACGTGATCCGCGGGCACATCGAGCGTGACGCCGCGCTGGTCGACGTGATCCCCATCCAGGGCATGGCGTCCGCGCCGCACCTCGAGTTCAGCGGCACGGTGCGCTCCGGGGTCGCCGCGCAGCGACTCGCCGTGCTGCACGCGGCGCGCATCGACGACGTGGCCACGGCTCGTCACGCGATCCGCGAGGGCAAGCTGGACATGGTCGGCATGACCAGGGCCCACATCGCCGACCCGCACATCGTGCGCAAGATCGAGCTCGGCCTGGAATCGACGATCCGCCCGTGCGTCGGCGCGACGTACTGCCTCGACCGGATCTACGAAGCCGGCGAGGCGTTGTGCATCCACAACGCGGCGACGTCGCGCGAGGCGACGATGCCCCACCACATCCCCCCGGCCGACGTGCGACGCCACGTCGTGATCGTCGGCGCCGGCCCGGGCGGGCTGGAAGCAGCGCGTGTCTGCGGCGAACGCGGTCACTCCGTGACGGTGTTCGAGGCGATGCCGTGGGCCGGCGGGCAGCTCGCGCTGGCGACGCGCAACCCGCGGCGACGCGACCTGAACGGCATCGTCGAATGGCGCGTCGCCGAGCTGGAGCGCCTCGGTGTGGACCTCCGGCTGGACAGCTACGCGACGGCCGACGACGTGCTCGCGGCGAAACCCGACGTGGTGATCGTCGCCACCGGTGGCCAGCCGGCGCTGCCGCCGCTGACGAGCGGCTCCGATCTGGTGGCGACAAGTTGGGACGTGATCGGCGGCGACGTCAAGCCGGCCGGCGACGTGTTGTTCTTCGACGACAACGGCACCCACTCGGCGATGACCGCGGCCGAGATGATCGCCCGCACGCCGGGCGCCCGGCTGGAGATCGTCACCCCCGAGCGGATGCTGGCGATCGCCGTCGGCGGGCTGAACCACGTGCCCTACGCCACCGCGTTCAACGAGGCCGACGTGCGCATCACGCTCAACCAGCGCGTGCTCGGCGTGCACCGCGACGGCGGCAAGCTGCGCGTCACGATCGGCAGCGACCGCACCGAGCACACCACCGACCGGCTGGTCGACCAGGTCGTCGTCGACGTCGGCACCACCGCGCTGGACGAGCTGTACCACGAGCTGCGCGACGCGTCGAGCAACGCCGGCGCGGTGGACTACGAAGCGCTGCGCGCCGGGCGGCGCCAGACCGTGGTGCGCAACCCGGCCGGCACGTTCCAGCTGTTCCGCATCGGCGACGCCGTCGAGAACCGCAACATCCACGCGGCGATCTACGACGCGTTGCGCCTCTGCAAGGACCTGTGACGCCGGGCTCGGCGGGGTGTGACGCCGCCGGGCCGGGGTCTGGCGGTCAGTGGGCGAAGGCGGCCAGGAACGTGTCGATCACGTCGGGCGTGTCGCTGATCAGCGGCACCCACACCACCGCGTCGGCCCCGGCGTCGATCCAGCGCTGGGATTGCTCCCGCCACGTCGAGGGCTCGCCGGAGATCACGATCTCGCGGTGCAGGTCGATTCCCGTGCCGTCGTAGACCGCCATCTGTCCGGCGAAGCGCCCCTGGGCGATGCGCATGTCGACCTCGGCGTCGGCTGCGGACACGTCGGCCGAGGCGTTGACGAACACCGTCAGGCGCTTGTCCGGACCGATCGTGGAGCGCACCTCGGCGACGTAGCGCGGGCCGGAGCACTCGGCAAGGATCACGCCGTCGGCGACCCGGCCGGCGAGGGCCATCGACTTCGGCTGGCGGACGCCGAAGGAGACCCTCGGCTGTTCGCCGCGAAGCGGGAAGACCAACTCGACGTCCTCGAGGTGCACGTAGGCACCGTCGAAGCTGACCCGCTCGCCGGCCACGAGCCGGCGCGCGGCGGTCGTGATCTCCTCCAGCGAGCCGAGCCACGACGCCGGACGCGCCCCGATCTGCTCCATCCACCGCTCGACACCGTGGCCCAGCCCGAGATGGAAGCGGCCGGGGAACAACCTCGCGGTGGTCGCCCACTCCATCGCCAGGAACGCCGGATTGCGCACCACCGCCGGGGCGATCCCCAGCCCGACGCCGATGCGCTCGGTGACCGCCAGCGCGGCAACGCACTGGCTGAACGCGCCGTGGTAGCCGAGATCCTCGACCACCCAGAACTCGTCGAACCCCGCCGCCTCGGCCCGCCGGGCATGGTCGACCAACAGCTCTGGTTCGAACACGCGGCGGAACAGCATCCCGTAATCAGCCATGGCGCAGTGTGCCACAGCGCGGCTGGACCCGGCCCCGCCCGCACCGTTTAGCGTGTGCCGATGAAGATCGCGCGGGTGGAGGTGTACGGGCTGGACCTCACCTACGTGCACGGGGTGTACGTGATGTCCGGTGGGCGGGTCGTCCAGTCGCTGGCGTCCACCTACGTGCGGGTGATCTCCGACGAGGGCGCCCAGGGGTGGGGCGAGGTCTGCCCGCTGGGCAACACCTACCTCGCGTCGCACGCCGGTGGCGCCCGCGCCGCGCTGGCCATCCTCGGGCCGGCCGTCGTCGGGCTGGACCCGACGGACCTCGCCGCGGTCGGCGACGCGATGGACGCCGCGCTGTTGGGCCACGAGTACGCCAAGAGCCCGATCGACAACGCGTGCTGGGACCTGCTCGGCCGGGTCACCGGGCTGAGCGTCACCGCGCTGCTCGGCGGGCGACGCCAGGAGTCGTTCCCGCTGTACGTCGCCGTGCCGCTGGACTCGCCCGAGGCGATGACCGAGTACGTCCTCGCCCGCGCGGCCGAGGGCGTCCATCGCTTCCAGCTGAAGGTCGGCGGCGACCCTGCGGTCGACGGTCGCCGCGCCCGCCAGGTGATCGAGGCGACCGGTGACGAGGATCTGGTCGTCGCCGACGCCAACTGCGGGTGGCGGCTGAACCAGGCGATCACCGCCGCCCGTCTGATGGAGTCGCTGCCCCGCCTGTACTTCGAGCAGCCCTGCCCGACGATGGAGGAATGCATCGAGGTGCGCAAGCACACGACGTTGCCGATGGTCTACGACGAGGTCGTCCACGACGTGCCGAGCCTGCTGCGTGCCGTGCGCGACGGTGGTGCAGGAGCGTTCAACCTGAAGGTCTCCAAGGTCGGCGGGCTGACCAAGGCCAAGCTGATGCGCGACCTTGCCCAGGACCTCGGCGTGCAGGTCACCATCGAGGACACGTGGGGCGGGGACGTGGTCTCGGCCGTCTCGGCGCACCTCGCCGCGTCGACCAAGCCCGAGGCGTTGCTGACCGTGTCGTTCATGAACGACTGGACCAACGAGCACGTCGCCGGCTACCAGCCGCGCAGCGTCGGCGGGTTCGGCAGCGCGCCCACCGGGCCGGGCCTGGGGATCGACGTCGACCTCGCCACCCTCGGCCAGCCGTTGAGCGTGTACCGCTGACCCCACGGTCGCGCCGCGCGGCCCAGCCGGCGCGTCGGCCCGGGCAGGTCAGGGGGTCGCGGTGAGGGTGTCGAAACGCAAGCCGGCCGACGGCAGCTGGCCGGCGGGGCGGGCGCGGTGCGCGGCCCACACGTGCAGCGTGCCGTCGATCCAGCGCGCCGCCTGATAGTTGCGCTGGACGACCAGACCGT
>CAZMHG010000165.1:0-1190 GCA_964565975.1 uncultured Ilumatobacteraceae bacterium
CGCCCGTCCGGCGATCGACCGTCTGGCGACCGTGGCCCGCGTCCCGATCGCGGCGAGCGCCGCGACCGCCCGTTCGGCGACCGCGGTCCGCGCCGCGAGGGCGGGCACGACCGTGGCGACGAACGCGGACCCCGCCCCGAGCGCCGGCCCCGCCCGTCGTTCACACCGCCGCCCGAGCTGCCGACCCGGCCGAAGGCCAAGCGGCTCAAGCCTGGCAAGGCGCATCGCAACGCAGTGCTCGCCGAGTTGACCGAGGCGCAGCGTCCGGTCGCCGAGCGCGCCCTGGCCGGTGGCATCCCCGCCGTGCGCCAAGCGATCAACGAACAGAACGCGCAGCTCAAGGCGAGCGGGCAGGAGCCCGTGCCGGCCGCGGGCCTGATCGCCATGGCCGAGCAACTGCTGCCGCGGCTGCGCGTCGCCGAGTGGTTGGACCGCGCCGATGCGGCCAAGCGCGACCTCGACGATCTCGATCTGCGCGACCTGCGCAGCGTCGTCGCCGGCGGTGACGACCCGATGGTCGCCCGCGACGAGTCGACCCGCGAGCTCGCCGCCGAGCTGAAGCAGGCGTTGGCCGACAAGCAGGATCGCGAGCAGGCCCAGTGGCTGGAGGACATCGAGGCCGCGGTGTCGGTCGGCCGTGTGGTGCGCGCCCTGAAGTTGTCCTCCCAGCCGCCCAAGGCCGGCGTGAGGTTCCCCGCCGAGTTGGGTGCCCGGCTCGCCGCAACGGCCAGCGCCAACCTGACCGCAGACGCGCTACCGGACCGTTGGGTTGCGCTGCTCGAGGCTGCGGCGTTCTCGCCGGTGCGCGCCCAGATCCACGCCGACGCACCCGCCGCGCAGGTCAGCGACGAGCTGACCGTCACGGTGACCCGCTTGGCGTCGCTCCTTCCGCAGGTGGCCGGGCTGTACGGCGTCCAGGCCGCACCAGGGGCCCAGCAGCCCAAGCCGCTTCGCCCGACGCGGCCGGCACGGCCCACCTCGGGCGCGCCGACCGAGCCGCGGCGCGTGCCACGTCCTCCGGCGCCGCCTGCTCCCGCATCGCCTGCTCCCGCGGCAGCCGAGGCCGTGCCGACCCAGGCTGCCGAGGGCTCCGTCGCCGACGCCTCGCCGGCCGACCTCACCACAGCCGCCGTCCAGACCGCACCCGCGGCTGACGTCGAGACCGCACCCGCGGCTGACGTCGAGACCGC
>CAZMHG010000165.1:1290-6534 GCA_964565975.1 uncultured Ilumatobacteraceae bacterium
ACGTCGAGACCGCACCCGCGGCTGACGTCGAGACCGCACCCGCGGCTGACGTCGAATCCGCACCCGCGGCAGCTGACGAGACCGCTGCCGAGTAGGTCGCATCCGCAGGTAGCGACTCGTCGCTGCTCGCGGTCCACCCGTAGTGTCGGCGCATGTCCGACATCGTCCAGTACGCCGCCGACGGGCGCATTGCCGTCATCACGCTGAACCGGCCCGAGGCGCGCAACGCGGTCAACGGCGACGTCGCCGCTGGCCTCGAAGCTGCCGTCGACCGGCTGGAAGCCGACCCGGACGTGTGGGTCGGCGTGTTGACGGCGAACACCACTGGTCAGGACCGTCCCGTGTTCTGTGCCGGGGCCGACCTGAAGGCGATCAACAGTGGGCAGGCCAACTCGCTGGCGACCAAGCGCGGCGGGTTCGGCGGGTTCACCTACCGTGAGCGGACCAAGCCGATCGTTGCTGCCGTCGACGGCTTGGCCACCGCCGGCGGCGTCGAGATCGTGCTTGCCGCCGACATGGTCGTCGCCTCGACCCGCTCCGCGTTCGGCCTGGCCGAGGTCAAGCGCAACCTCATCGCCGGGGCCGGCGGCCTGTTCCGGCTGCCGTGGGCGATCGGTCGCGCCGCGGCGATGGAGATCATCCTCACCGGCAACCCGATCGGCGCAGATCGCGCCTATCAGCTCGGGCTGGTCAACCGCCTGACCGAGCCAGGTGAGGCGCTCGCCGGTGCGCTCGCCCTCGCCGCCGAGATCGCAGCCTGCGCACCGCTCGCGGTGTGGGCCAGCCGGCGTGTCGTCCTCGCCGCAGCAGATCACACGGAGGCGGAGCTGATCGCGCTGACCAATCGCGAGTTCGCCTCTGTGCTCGCGTCGGACGACACCAGAGAAGGGCTCACCGCGTTCATCGAGAAGCGCCCGCCGAACTGGGCCGGCAAGTAGCGCCTGCGCCGGACTACAGCTCGCGGCTGACGATGATCGCCCGGGCAATGATGGCGGCGCGTTCGTAGAGGTTCTTCGTCGAGCGATCGCCGGGCAACGCGATCCCGTCGAGCCGCCGGCAACCAGCGGCCCGGCCGTGAGCGACCATCGCCTCGACGAGCAGTTCGCCACAGCCCAGCTCGCGCGCCTCGGGGACGACGTACACCTGCCGCACGGTGGCCACGTCCGAGGCGACGTCCATGCGGCCGAAGCCGACGACGTGCTCGTCGAGGGTCACCACGAAGCGCACGCGGTCCGCGGCGCCGGGCGTGGGGGACGCGAGGCCGGCGACCAGCACGTCGCCGCCGCGGAACTGGCGGGCTGCTGCCTGTGCATCGGCGTCGAGGGTGGCGAGCATCGCCTCGTCGGCCGCCGACGCCGGTCGCACCACCGGCGTCATGCCGACCTCGGGTGAGCTACCGGGAGAACAGCGGGCATTCGTCGTCGCCCACGGGACACATCGGCGCGGTGCGCCGCACGAGGAGGAAGCAACTCGGGCAGAGCTCTTCGTCGGCACGCTTGGGCTGCAGCCGATCGGCGGCCTCGCCACGCTCCTCTGGCTCCTCGTCCTCGTCATCCTCGTCCTCGGCCGCGACCAGGCGGTCCTTGAGGATCGTGTCCAGGTCGGCTTCGACGTCGTCCGGCGTGGTGAGGTCGTCGTCCTCGTCCTCGTCGTCGCCGGCGGTGGAGCGCCGAGCCGGGCCGGAGGTGTCGTCGTCGTCGTCCTCGTCGTCCTCGTCGTCGCTGGTGTCCTCGGAGAAGTCCTCGTCGTCACCGCTGAGGCCGAACTCGTCGTCGTCGCCGATGGAATCCTCGTCACCGTCGAACTCTTCCGGGTCGCCCGGTTCGGTCTCGTCGCCCTCGAACTCGGCAGCGTCTTCGTCGGGTTCCATCACGTCATCGTCGTCGGCCATCGGGCGGCGATCATAGTGACTGTCCCTCACAGCCCATCACGGGAATCGGTGACAGCCGTCACAATGACGGCCCGGCGTGCGACTCGGAGTGCGAACCGGCGTGGCGGTATCAGGGTTGGCCGCGCCGGGCCGCGGCGCGGCGCTCGGCTTCGAGCCGTTCGAGCTCGGGAGCGACGGTGGTCATGTGCGACATCGCCCCGGCGATCGCGGTGTGACCGGCCTGTTCGGCGATCAGTCGGTGCATCTCGATTGCCACCGCGCGATACGACGGGTGGCCCTGCGGCGACGAGCGCAGCTCGAGCAGGTGCATTGCCTCGCGGGCGTTGAACTGCATGGAGTACCGCATCCGGTAGGCCATCGAGACGGCGTACGGGGCCTGCTGCGGGAACTCGTCCTTGAGCACGTCGTACAGCGCAGCCGAGCGGGCCATCGCGTCGTCGAACATGTCGGCACCGCCGGCCTGCTCGACCAGCTCCGGACGGACGTAGCCGTGGTTCGGCGTCAGCGCCTGCCATTCGATCGTCAGCATGCGGTGGCGCTGGAGGTCGCGGAACGACCCGTAGTCGCTGAGCACGTCGAAGCGGTAGTCGACACGCTCGAACGCCCGGCCAGGACGGTGGCGGCGGTTCTCCCGGTCGCCGACGTAGGCGCGCAGCAACGCCAGGCGTTCGGTCGGCCCGAGCACCTTGACGCGCTCGGCGATCTGCGACTCGGGAAGCTGGGTGTGCGCGTAGCACACCGCCGTGAGCAGCTTGTCCTCGGCCGCCGGATCGAAGTCGACCAGCCGCACGCTCGGCGCGGCGTCGACCGGCACGCCACCGAAGATCGAGTCGACGAGTTCGGCCGTGCGCTCGCGGGTGGCGCCGAGATACGCGCTCCACCGGCCGCCGCGATCGGGAAGATCGACCCGCTTGAGGAAGCTCGGGATCACCTTGCGCAATTCGTGGAGCATCAGCTCGGCGTAGTGCCGGGCCTCGGGCAGCGGATGGGCGCGCATCCGGATGAGCAGCGCTTCGAAGGCCTGGCCGCTGCCGTAGATGCCGACGTTGGACAGCGATGCCGCCGGGAGGACGCCACGTACGGCATCGAGCGCCTTGGCACGTGTCGCCGTGCGATACACCAGGTCGCTGTCGGCCGGGTCGCGCGGCACCGTTGCCCGGACGTGATCCGTGACGCGGTTGACGAGCACGCTGTACGCGTCGAACAGGCGGTCCATGTCGCCGACGTATCGGGTGCCGTAGCGGCTGGAGAGGATCGCCGGGTCACGGTAGAAGCGGTACCGCCCGCCGAGCCGGGCGTCGTAGCTGATGTAGCGCGTGCTCTGCTCGAGGTAGCTCATCAACCGGCCCCACTCGAGCACCTTGGTGAGCAGGTTGGACGCCTGCTCGCAGGCGAGGTGCACCCCGCCGAGCTGGGCGACCGAGTCGTCGCCGTACTCGAAGAACACCTTCTCGTACAGCTCCTCGGCGCGAGCCAGGCCGATCGTCGCGTCGACCGATTGGTCGCCGGTGATGTCCAGATCGCCGACGAACTCGTCCAGGAACAGGCGGCGAAGACTCTTGGGGCTACGGCTGTAGCGGGCGAACAGGGCGCCCTTGACGACCTCGGGCAGGTTGACGAGGGCGAACACCGGGCCGTCGAGGTTGGTGAAGTATCGCCGGAGGATGTCGGATTCGCCGCTCGTGAAGTCCTCGGGGACGTACACCGTCACAGTTGCCCATCCTACGGCGGGCCGCCGGGCAGCCCGTGGATACCTGGATGCACCGTGCAGCGCCAGCGCGTGGCCGCCGGACGCTACTCAGGCGAGGACGTCAACCGTGGGCCGGCGGGCCAGCTCGGTGCGGTGTTCGGCGGTCGCCGCGGCCATCGACCCGGGCGCGCACCACAGGTCGATCGCGGTCATCGCCATCATCTTGGCGCCGTCGATCACTGCCCGGTCGGCGTCGGAGCTGATCGCCGCGCGAGCGAAGTCGACCGTGTGGATGGGGGTGCCGTCCGGAGCGACCTGGATCATCGGATGGATCGACGGCACGAGATAGCTCACGTTGCCCATGTCGGTGCTGCCGACCACGGCCCGACCAAGCACCGCGGGGTCGCCGACGGTGCGGCCGACACCTGCCGCGTTGAGCCGGTAGCGGGCGGTCATCTCGCCGTTGTCGAGCATGTCGGCGTAGCTGCACTGGTCCCACGCGTGTTCGGCGGTGCATCCGCAGGCGGCCGCACCGGCGTCCAGGCAACTGCTGACGCGCGCTTTGAGGTCCTGCAGGCCGTGCAGGTTCGGCGAGCGGACGATCCACTCCATCTCGGTCTCGGCCGGCACGATGTTGGCCTTGTCGCCGCCCTTCAGGAACACGCCGTGGACCCGTTCCGTCGGCCGGATGTGCTGGCGCAGCGCGGCGACGTTGAGGTAGCCGAGCACGGCCGCGTCGAGCGCGTTGCGGCCCTCCCACGGCGCGGCCGCGGCGTGGGCGGCCTTGCCGTGATAGGTGGTGATCAGCTGCTGGAGCGCGATGGTGTCCATGCGGATCAGGTCGGCGTCGGCCGGGTGGACCATCATCGCCGCGTCGATGCCATCGAACGCGCCGTTGCGCGCCATCGCGATCTTGCCCCCGCCGCCTTCCTCGGCCGGCGTGCCCATGACCCGCACCCGTCCGCCCGCTGCCCCGGCCAACGACGCGAGAGCGATGCCGGCGCCAAGCCCGGCAGTGGCGATCACGTTGTGGCCGCAGGCATGGCCGATGCCGGGAAGGGCGTCGTACTCGCAGAGCACCGCGACCGTCGGCCCGGCCGAGCCGGCCGCGGCGTCGAACGCGGTGGCGATGCCGTAGGCGTGACGCGTGACCGGCACTCCGCCGTGTCGTTCCAGCAGGCCGGTGAGCAGGTCGTGGGCGTGATGCTCGGCGTAGTTCAACTCGGGGTGGGCGTGGATGTCGTGGCTGGCATCGACCAGCGTGTCGGCGAGCGAGTCGATCACGTCGCAGGCCTGCGCCTTGAGGCGCTCGAGTTGGTCCGTCATGAGCCGACCCTAGCGTCGGGGCGCCGCGGCAGGCCCGGCCAGGTGGGCGTGGCCGGTCACACGTAGAGCGTCAACGCGTCGGGCTCGACGGCGAGGCTGACCGTCGACGCGGTCGTCCAACGCGCGCCGTCGATCCACACCGCGACGGGCCGCGGGAAGCGCCACTCGGCCGACCGTGCGCTCGCGGTGGCCAGGCCCGGATGGGGCACGTGCTGGCCGTGTCGGGCCCGCGACCGAGCGGCCCAACGCTGACGCGGCGAGACGCTCGGATCGACCACCAGGGTGTCGACCCGACCGTCGTTGGGGTGCGCCCGCGGGGCGACGTCGTACGCGCCGA
>CAZMHG010000166.1:0-4622 GCA_964565975.1 uncultured Ilumatobacteraceae bacterium
AGCGAGCCCGACCGGGTGCGCGCCGTCGTGGCCACCGGGATGGCCGCCAACGAGGTTGCCGAGGCCTTCGCCGGCGTGTGCCCCGTCGTGCTCGTCCAGGACCACGGCGCGATGGCCGAAGCCGTCCACCGCGCCGCCGGCCTGGCGAAGCCGGGCGATGCGGTCCTGCTCTCGCCGGCGTGCACGAGCTACGACTGGTACCGCAACTACAACGAGCGTGGCGACGACTTCCAGCGCTGCGTGCGCGAGATGATCGGACGCGACCGGTGAGCTCGTCGACCACGTTCATCGGCGACCGCCGCCGCGCCGCGGCCCAGCGTGTGGCCGCATCGCGGCGGCACCCGGCAAGCCGCCGCTCGGTCGCGCCGATCACCGCCGCCCCGCCGCGCGAGTTCTACCTGCTGGCCACGGTGATCGGGCTGTTCGTGATGCTCGGCCTGGTGATGGTGATGTCGGCCACCGCCGCCGATCTGACGAACAACAGCCAGTCCCCATGGTTGATGTTCCGCCGCCAGGCGGTGTGGGCAGTGTTCGGCCTGGTGGCGATGATCCTGTTGATGCGCGTCCCGGTGCGCTTCTGGCGGCGGACGGTGCGACCGTTCCTGTTCCTGTCGCTCGGGGCGATGTTCCTGCCGTTCGTGCCCGGCCTCGGCGCCGACCACGGCGGTGCCCGAGCGTGGATCGCCGCCGGCTCGTTCACCATGCAGCCATCCGAGTTCGTCAAGCTGGCGGTGCTGCTGTACTGCGGCGACGTGCTCACGCGCCGGGCGGCGCGCATGGCCCACCTGCGCGAGACGCTCTACCCGGTGCTGATCGTCGCGGCGATCGCCGCCGGGATGTGCGTCGTCCAGCAGGACCTCGGGTCGGCGATCGTCATCTGCGCGATCGTCACGGTGATGGTGTTCCTGGCCGGGGCGCCGGTGTCGGCGATCGTCGCCTGGGCCAGCGCTGCCGGCGCCGGTGCGTTCCTGTTCGCGCTGTCGACCCCGTTCCGGCGCGACGCCTCGTACCAGACGTACCAGGCGATGATCGCCCTGGTGAACGGCGGATGGACGGGCCGCGGCATCGGCCGCGGCGCGATGGGCTCGTACCTGCCGCTGGCCCAGAGCGACTTCATCTTCGCGGTCGTCGCCGAAGACCTCGGGTTCGTCGGCGTGTTCGCCGTCGTGGGCGGGTTCCTGGTGATCGCCTTCTGCGGGATGCAGATCGCCCGGGCGGCCAACGACCGGTTCAGCAAGCTGGTCGCCGGCGGTGTCGTCGGGTGGCTCGTCGTGCAGGCGTTCATCAACATCGGCGGCGTGATCGGACTGCTGCCGGTCACCGGGCTGACCCTGCCGTTCTTCTCCCAGGGCGGCTCGTCGCTGATGATCACGATGACCGCCGCCGGGCTGCTGTTGAACGTCGCCCGCAACGTGCGATGAGCGAGTGCGTCGCCGTCGTCACCGGCGGCGGAACCTCCGGGCACGTGCTCCCTGCCCTCGCGGTCGCCGATGCGCTCGTCGCCGCTGGCGTCCCCCACGCGGCGGTCCACTACGTGGGCACCGTGCGCGGGAAAGAGCGCGACCTGCTGCCGCCGACGGGCTACGCAGCGACCTATCTCGACGTCGTCGGGCTGCAGCGCTCGCTGTCGCGGCGCAACCTTGCGGTTCTGCCCAAGGCGTTCGGTTCGGTGCGCGCGGCGCGCCGCCTGCTCCGCCAGCTGCGGCCGAAGGTGGTCGTCAACGTCGGCGGGTACGGCAGCTTCCCGGCCACCCTGGCGGCACGCCTGGCGAGGGTGCCGATCGTGGTCGTCAGCTACGACCGCCGACCTGGGCTGGTGTCCCGGCTGTTCGCCAAGCGGGCGGCACTGGTCGCCACGGCGTTCGACGACTCGCCGCTGCCGGGCGCGACGCTCACCGGTGGGCCGGTCGGGCAGGCGGTGCTGGCCGTCGAACGCCGCCAGCACCGGGGGCCTGCGCGCCGGACGCTCGACCTGCCGGATGACCGATTCGTGGTCGCCGTCGTCGGTGGCTCGCAGGGTTCCGCGGTGCTCAACGCCGCGGTGGCCGGCGTGGTCCAAGCGCGGCGCGCCGACCGTGGGCTGGCGGTCGTCCACGTGGTCGGCGAACGCAATCTGGCCACCGCGCCGCCGGGACACGACGGATCCGACGGCATCCTGTACCGCGTGCTCGGGTACACCAACGACATCCCGGCGATCTACGCCGCGGCCGATCTTCTGGTCACCCGCGGCGGTGCGGGCACGATCTGCGAGCTCGCCGCCGTCGGGGCGCCGGCCGTGCTCTGCCCGTGGGCCGGCGCGGCCGAGAACCACCAGGTCGACAACGTCCGTTCGCTGACCGATGTGGGCGCGGCGATCTCGATCGACGAGGCCAACCTCGACGGCGTGTCGCTCGACCGCACCGTCGAGCAGCTGCGCGCCGAGCCGGCTCGGCTTGCCGCGATGGCCCAGGCCGCCTACGCGGCCGGCGCGATCCACCGGTCGGGGCGGCTCGCCGCGTCGATCCTCGAGGTCGCCGGCCGATGAGCGCCACCGCCGCAACGGTGCCGGCTCGCGCCCCCCAGCCCGCGCCGCCGCTCGATCTGGGCTCGCCGCGGCGGTTGCACGTCGTCGGCGTCGGCGGCCCGGGGATGAGCGCGATCGCCACGGTGCTCGCCGAGATGGGCCACGACGTCAGCGGGAGCGACATCCGCGAGCAGCCGATCCTGGAGCGCCTGCGTGCCGCGGGCGTGCGCGTCGTCGTCGGCCACGACCGGGCGATCGTCCACGGGTGCGACGCCGTCACCTGGTCCACCGCGATCCCCCGGACGAACATCGAGATCGACGAAGCGATCCGAACGGGCGTCACCGTGGTCCGCCGGGCGGGGATGCTGGCCTCGATCTGCGCCCGTGCCGACAGCATCGGAGTCGCCGGCGCGCACGGCAAGACGACCACGTCGTCGATGCTGATGCTGATCCTCGCCGAGGCCGGTCTTCGCCCAAGCTTCGTGATCGGTGGCGACGTGGCCGACCTGGGCACCGGTGCGCAGTGGACCGGCTCGCGGTGGCTGGTGGTCGAGGCCGACGAGAGCGACGCGACGCACGTCGAGCTGCCGCTGTACGCCTCGATCGTCACCAACGTCGAGCGTGACTTCCTGCAGCACTACGGCACCGCCGAGGCGCTGTTCGACAGCTTCCGCACCTACCTGCGCCAGATCCCCGGGCCACGGGTGCTGTGCGCCGACGACCCGCTGTGTGCGGAGATGGCCGAACAGTTCGCCGGGATCACCTACGGGTTGGCCGCCGGCGCCGACGTGCGGGCCGAGGACGTGCGTGCAGCAGGTGGCGCGATGGTGTTCCGCGTCCGTGCCCACGGCACCGACCTCGGCGAGCTCCGCCTGCCGTTGCGCGGCGAGCACAACGTCGTCAACGCAACCGGCGCGTTGGCGATGGCGCTCGCGCTGGGGGTCGATCCTGATGTCGCGGCCACCGCGCTGGCCCGCTTCGGTGGGGTCGCCCGCAGGTTCGACGTGCGCGGCACGTGGAACGGGGCGACGCTGGTCGACGACTACGGCCACCTGCCGTCCGAGATCCTCGCCGTCACCCGCGCGGCGCGGCACAGCGGCGACGGCTGGGGCCGGCTGGTCGCGGTGTTCCAACCCAACCGCTACAACCGCATCGCCGAGATGTGGAAGGACTACGCCGACGCGTTCGTCGAGGCCGACCTCGTCGTCCTCACCGACATCTACCCGTCGGGGACCCAGCCGATCCCTGGCGTGACCGGCAAGCTGCTGGTCAACGCGGTGACCGAGGCGCACCCCGAAGCCCGCGTCGTGTGGCTGCCGCGCCGCGCCGACCTGGTCGCCTTCCTCGTGCGCGAGTTGGGGGCCGGCGACGTCTGCCTGTCGATGGGCTGCGGCGACATCGCCACCCTGCCCGGCGAGGTGATGCGCTACGGCGCGGATCGGGCGGCGGGCCGATGAGTGACCGTCCGGTGAACGGGAACCGGACGAGCCGTGACCACACGAGCGGCGACCCGACGGACGCGGCCGTCGCAGGGCTGCTCGGTGGGCTGGTCGTGGAGCACGCGCCGCTCGGCCCGTTGACGACCTATCGGGTGGGCGGCCCGGCGCGCTGGTTGGCCTCGCCGCGATCCGTGGCCGACCTGCGGGCCATCGCCCACGTCGCCCGCACGACGGGCGTGCCGCTGCTGGTGGTCGGCCGCGGCTCGAACATGCTCGTCGCCGACGACGGTTTCGACGGCATCGCCGTGTCGATGGCCTCGCTGCCCGAGGAGATCGCCGTCGACGGTTCCACGGTGGTGGCCAGCGGCGGGGCGTCCCTCCCGGTCGTCGCCCGCCGGGTCAGCGCCGCAGGACTGACCGGGTTCGAGTGGGCCGTCGGTGTACCCGGCAGCATCGGCGGGGCGGTGCGGATGAATGCCGGCGGTCACGGCTCGGACATGGCCGCATGCGTCGTCAGCGTCCATCTCCTCGACCTGCGCACGGGTGCCGACGGTTGGGTGCCCGCCGACCGCCTGGGCCTGCGCTTCCGCGGCTCCGACCTGGCCGACCACCAGCTGGTCCTCGCCGCCACGTTGCGGCTCAGTCCGGGCGACCCGGCCGCGTCCGAGCGCGAGATGGCC
>CAZMHG010000166.1:4632-6472 GCA_964565975.1 uncultured Ilumatobacteraceae bacterium
AGCATCAGCCGGGCGGGCAGAACTGCGGCTCGGTGTTCGTCAACCCGCTGCCCGGCGAGCTGGCCGCGGGCGAGCTGATCGACTCGCTCGGCCTGCGTGGGCGGCGGATGGGCGGAGCGTTCGTCTCGGACAAGCACGCCAACTTCATCCAGGCCGGCCCCGGTGCGACGGCGGCCGACGTCCGCGCCCTGATCGAGGACGTGCGTTCGGCGGTCGCCGAGCGCTACGGGGTGCTGCTGCGCACCGAGGTGCGTCTCGTAGGGTTCGCGGACGTGCACCCGGAAACGACGCGCGGAGTCGCGTGGTGAACACCCCCAACCCCGACGACCATGCGCCGCCGTCCGTCCTCGAGGAGTTGACCTCGGCGTTCAACGAGCGCACGGCCGCCCCGGCGTACGACTTCGACGACCCGAACATCGACCGGCTGCTCGGGATCGACGCGCCGACCGACGATGCGCCGACCGGCGATGCGCCGACCGACGACGTGCCGGCAGACGAGCACCCCGATCACAGCGCGGACGGCACCGACACGCGTCTGCCCGTCACCGCCGGTCACACAGCACCGGTCGGGGCGGCCGAACCGACACCGAACGGTGCCGACGCCGGCCGCAAGAAGACGATCGTGATCGAGGAGACCGACCTGCCCGACGCCGTCTACCTGGACGAGGCGGCCGAGCAGCGCTTGCGCGAGATCCACGGCGACCCCCACGCCGACAACGGCCCGCCGCGGATCGTGATCGGCGACGCCGACACCGCCCCGCTGGCCGAAGCACCGCGGGTGACCTCCAAGCCGGCGATCGACCCGCGAGTCCGCGCCCGCCGGATCGCCGTCGGCCGGGCCCGCGGCCGCAAGCGGCTGTACCTCGTCGGCGGGCTGTTGATCGCCGTCGGACTGGTCGTCGGCACCCTGGCGGTGCTCGGCTCGTCGATGTTCGGGGTCGAGGACGTCACCGTGCAGGGCGCGGTCAACAGCAAGCAGCAGGTCGCCCAGATCCTGGACAAGGTGCGCGGCACGCCGGTGCTGCTCGTCGACGAGGTCGACCTGCGCCGCAAGCTGGAGGCGCTCCCGTGGGTCGAGCGCGCCTCGGTGGAGGCCAACTTCCCGCACGCGCTCGTCGTCGACATCCGCGAGCGGGTCCCGGTGGTGTACTTCACCGGCACCGACAAGCGGTACCGGCTGATCGACCGCGACGGCAAGGTCCTCGTCGTGCTGAGCGCGGCCCCGGCGAAGTTCCTGGCGATCACCGGCACGGCGCCGGACCTCACCGCCGGAGCGGCGGCTGGACCGCTGTACGCCGGCGCGGCCGAGCTGGTGCTGTCGATGCCGACCGAGATCCGCTCCGTCACCACCTCGGTCGGGGTCAACGCGTCGACCGGCGAGCTGTCGATGTCGTTGAAGTCCGGGGCCACGGTCCGTATCGGACCACCGGCCGACCTGACCAGAAAGCTGGCCCGGCTGCTGTTGATGATCCGCCAGAAACAGGTGTCGAAGAAGGTCACCGTCGACGTCACCACGGACAACGTGTCCGTCGGGTGAGCGGCCCCGGCGATGCGGCGGTACACCGCCGTGACCAGGTTGCTCGCTAAGCTCAGCGGCAGCTTTCGGGCAGTTCATCGGCCCGTTATGCACGCACACCCCGCCTATCACCCCTCGGAGGAATTCTGATGGCTGGCTCACCGCAGAACTACCTAGCCGTCATCAAGGTGATCGGCGTAGGCGGTGGCGGCGTCAATGCCGTCAACCGAATGATCGACGCCGGGCTGAAGGGCGTCGAGTTCATCGCCGTCAACACCGACGCTCAGGCGCTGCTGATGAGCGACGCCGACGTCAAGCTGGACA
>CAZMHG010000167.1:0-1272 GCA_964565975.1 uncultured Ilumatobacteraceae bacterium
GCAAACGCATACGAGTACCCGAACTTGCCGTACTGGTTGATCTTCGACAGCCGCTTCGCCAGCAAGTACCGGTTGTTCACCAGCAGGCCCGGCGACCCGGTCCCGCCGTGGGCGACGCAGGCGGACACGCTCGAAGCGCTGGGCGACGCGCTCGGCATCGACGCGGCAGGCCTCGCCGCCACGGTGACCCGCTTCAACGCCGACGTCGACGCGGGCCACGACGACGAGTTCGGGCGTGGCGACGCAACGTACGACAACTTCTGGGGGGACCAGTCCTTCCCTGCCCCGTACAGCACGTTGGGCCGGATCGATGCGGCCCCGTACTACGCGATCGAGATGGAGGCGGGGGTCAACGGCACATGCGGCGGCCCACGGGCCAACGGCGATGCTCAGGTCCTCGACTGGAAGGGCGATCCCATCCTCGGGCTGTACGTCGGCAGCAACACGATGTCCGCCGTCACCGCCGGGGGTTACGGCGGCGCCGGCGGACCCATCGGGCCAGGAATGACGTTCGGCTACCTCGCCGGGCGCCACGCCGCCCTGACGGGCTGACGTCGGAGCCGACGGCGTGGTAGCCGAACGTCGGACGTGCTCAGGTGGGCTTACAGCGGCCGGGCCTCGACCATCGTCCAGTAGACGACGCCGTTCGAGCTTTTTGCCGCGGCGATGCCGAGGTGCACCACGCTGGTGCTCAGGATGTTGGCACGGTGCGGGGCGCTGTTCATCCAGGCCCCGACGACCGAAGCGCAGCTGGTCTGGCCGGCGGCGGCATTCTCGGCCCATGCCGACCAGCGGTAGCCGGCACCGATCAGCCGGTCACCTGCCGACGAGCCGCCGGCGCCGGTGTGGCTCATCTTGCGGGTGTACGCCTGGTAGTACGCCTGGCGCATTGCCGCGATGGTCACGTTGCGGTTGTACACGAGGGCCTTGCGGCCGTACTTGGCGCGCTGGGCGTTGATCAGGGTGCTGCAGCCCGTGGGGGTGAACCAGGTGACAGCCGTCGGGCGCGGAGCCGCAGCTTCCGCACGTTGCGTGGCGAGACCAGCGCTCAGAGTGAGCAGCAGGGTCAGTGCAGCGGCGAGGCGTTTGATCATGGCGATTGCTCCAATCCACACCTGGGGGGTAACAGGAGGTGCGTTACCGAACTGTAACAAGCACACTGAGCGTTGCCAAGGGACTACTGGCCGTGTTTTTCGTCAAGCTGTCGACGGCGGAAAGTGACCGAACCGACCGCACCAAGTGCCCGAACGACCCGTTCTGGGCAGCAGTGGG
>CAZMHG010000167.1:1282-6468 GCA_964565975.1 uncultured Ilumatobacteraceae bacterium
CCCGCTCGATAGTCTTGACGCAGTGACCACGCGCATCACCCCAGCTCATGCGGGTGGTCGGCAGTTCACCAGGGCCGAAGCGCCGCCGCTCGACGGGTTCCGTTGGGACGCGGTCGCGGTGACCTCCTCGCTGGGGTATTGCGTGATGACGACGATGATCAGCGTCGGGGCGACCTTCGGCCAGCTGCGCGCCGAACTGGGCACCTCGGCCACCGTGACCGCGCTGCACGGATCGACCTTCGGGGTCGGGATGTTCGCCGCGGGACTGTTCGGCAACCGGCTGGTGCATCGCATCGGTCGGGCTCGGGCGTTCTACGGCGCGTGTCTCCTGGTGGTCGTCGGTCTGGCCTTGTACTGCGTCGGTCGGAGCGTCGCGATCACCCTGCCCGGTGCCGTGATCGGTGGCCAGGCGGCGGCGATGATCGCGATGATCCAGCCGGGCCTGATCGCCGAGCACTTCGGCGTGCATCGTTCGCGTGCCTTCACCGCGGTGAACGCTGCGCCGGCGATCGCCGCCGTCCTCACCGCCGTGGCGATCGGCGGCGCGATCAACGCCGGCTGGTCGTGGCGACCGGTCCTGTTCGGCATGGCACTGGCGTTCTGCGCGGCCACGTTCATCGCCGGATCACGGACCACCCTGCCGGTGGCGCGGTCGGTGCAGCGCGAGTTCGCCCCCCGCCGGTTGCTCGTCAAGGCCACCCGACGCGGCTGGCGCGAAGTCGTGCTGGCGACCATCGTCGAGTTCCCGATCGGCGTGTGGGCCACCGTGTACCTGAAGGAGATCGGCGGGTCCTCACCCGGCGCGGCGCCGATCCTCGCGGCCGCGGGCGGTGTGGCGATGTTCGCCAGCCGGCTGGTCATGCCGTGGATGCTCCGACGTTTCGGCCCGAACCTGCGCGAGATCGCCCTCGTCTGCGTCGGGCTCGGCGCGCTCGGATTGTGGGCCGCACCCCACTTGTGGCTGCAGGTTGCGGCGATCGCGGCAATCGGCTTCGCCGCCGGGCCGCTGTTCAACACCAGCGTCGACCGGTTCCACGCGATCGTGCCCAACATGAACACCGAGACCTTCGGTGCGCTGTGCTCGCTGGCCACCGGCCTCGCCGTCAGCATCGGCCCGCTCGCGTTGGGCGTGATCGCCGACGCCGTGGGCCTGCACACGGCGATCCTGACCATGCCGCTGGTCGCGTTCATCGTGTTCGCCATCGCCCGGCGCATGCCGGCGCAGCCGGCCGTCTCCTAGCCCGTGGGCGGCAGGGGGCTGGCGCCGGCCTCGGCGGCGAGGCGGGCGGACTCGCGTGCGGCTGCAGCGAAGATGCCCTTGGACATCAGCGACGTCTCGGCGTCGCGTCGCGCCCGGTAGATCGCCGCCCGCGCCAGGTGAACCTGCGGCGCATCGGCCGCGGCCCACGCGGCGAGGTCGGCGAGATGGCAGGCGAGGCGCAGGTCACCTTCGCTCGCGGCGCGCTCGGCACGACGCACCAGCACGTCGGCCCCACCGGCGAGCTCGGCCAGCGTCCCGGCGAGGACCGCGTCCGGTGACGGCTTGAGACGCGACGCGGCCCCGTCCCACCACCCGCCGTACAGCCGCCAGACGTTGCGCACGACGAACTCCGGCTCGTCGTACAGCGGCCGCAGGTACGGCTTGGCCAACGCCACGGGATCGGCACGCACCGTGTGCACCACCTCGTCCAGGGTGGCGCCGGCGTTCATCATCGCCAGCACGTCGTCGACCAATCGCTCGAGCACCGTGGCGACGTCGTCCAGAACTCGGGCGATGCGGTCGCGGCCCTCGATCGGCAGTCCGTGCGCCGGGACCAGGAGCTCGGGCCCGCACGCGGCCATCTCGCGCAACGCCGCGGCCCATTCGCGTGGGTAGCGCTGGACCTTCTGCGGGTTGCCCGCGTTCGGGAAGTTCCAGATCAGGAAGTCGCCGGCCATGATCCACCGGCGCTCCGGGAACCAGGCCCACGTATGGTCGTCGGTCTCGCCACGGTGATGGCGGAGCTCGATGTGGGTGTCACCGACGTGCAACGGCATCGCGTGGCGGTAGGCGATGGTCGGCCGGAGCGTGTCAGCAGGCAGGAACCGTCGCGCGTCGGCAGCGTCAACGGTGACACCGCCCTGTGCCTCGCCGATCGACAGGTTCAACTCGCCGGAGATCCCGCCGAACTGACGGGCGTTGATGATCAGGTTCCAGTTGTTCGTCAGCGCGTAGCGGTCGAGCCGCGAGGCGACGCCTTCGTGGCCGATCACCCGCGGTGCGTCGCCGGCGAAGTAGCGGCTGCCGCCGACGTGATCGGCGTGGCCGTGCGTGTAGACGATGTGCCCGATCGTCGCCCCCGGCCGCCAGCCGCGCACGGCGGCGGCCACGGCCTCGCCGGTGTGCACACCGGACGTGTCGAAGCACACCAGCCCGTCGCCACTTTCGAACGCGACACAGTGGCTGAAGCTCTCGACCACGGCGAGGCCGTCGGCCAGCTCGCTGAGCTCGTTGGAGACGCGGTTGACGGGCTGGTCGACGACGCCCGAATCGATGATCCGTGACGACAACGTCAGCAGGTCGGCCATGTCGCCGGGACCCGTCAGCGCGGCAGGCCGAGCACTCGCTCGCCCAGGATGTTGCGCATCACGTTCGACGTGCCGCCCATGATGGTGTAGCCGGGGGAGTAGGTCGCACCCTGGACGATGTCGGACCACAGCGTGGCTTGCGGGCCGAGCACGTCGGAGACGAACTCGTCGACGCGTTGCTGGTGCTCGGTGCAGAAGCACTTGGTCGCCGCACTGAACCCGGCAGGTGCTTGCTTGAGGACCTCGCGGGTCACCAGGATCCGGCCCAAGCGGTATCCCGTCTCCAGCGCGGCGATCCGCTGGCGGATCAGACGATCCGCGCGGTCGGCCTGTGCGCACGCCACGTCGTACGCAGCCCGGTTGCTGAGCAGGCGGTCGATGCCGCCACGCTCGTGCTCCAGCTGCGACATCGTCTGCCGGAACGCAGCACCCTCCTCGCCCACCAGGTTGGCGCGCGGCACGCGCACGTCGGTGAAGAACACCTCGCAGAAGTGCCGGTTCGTGGTCATGTCCGTGATCGGACGCACCTCGATCCCCGGCAACGTCATCGGCACGACGACCTCGCTGATGCCCGTGTGGGGCGGGCCGTCGGCGGTGGTCCGGCAGATCAGGTACACGTAATCGGCGACCTCGCCGAAGCTCGTCCAGATCTTCTGCCCGTTGATCACGAAGTCGTCCCCGTCGGCAACCGCGGAGGTCTTCAACGCCGCCAGGTCGCTGCCCGCGTTCGGCTCGCTCATGCCGATGCACCACGTCGCCTCACCGGACAGCATCCCCGGCAGGAACGCCTGCTGTTGGTCCGGACGTCCGTACCTGATCAGGCTCGGGCCCATCTGCCGATCGGCGAACCACATCGCCGCGATCGGTGCGCCGGCGCTGATCATCTCGTCGGCGATGATCAACCGGTCGATCGCCGGCCGTCCGCCGCCACCGAACTCCGTCGGCCAGGTCAGCCCGATCCAGCCGAGCGTGGCGAGCTCCTTGGCGAACTCCTTCGAGAACCCGTTGATCCACGACGCATTCGTCCGCCCGAAGCGGGCGACCCCGTCGGCGGCGACCGCCCGCGCCTGGTTGCGCAGCGCGATCTGTTCCGGTGTCCATTCGAAGTCCATGCGCCGCAGATGGTAGAGGACATGACGATGGACAGACCTGACCGCAGCGATGTCCGAACGCACGGTGCCCGTACGCACGGTGTCCGAACGCACGATGTCCGAGCGCACGGTGGATGACGACCTTGTCGAGCGAGTGCTGCTCGCCGTCGAACACATCCCGCCCGGGCGCGTCGCCACGTACGGCGACATCGGCGAGGTGATCGGCCTTGGCCCTCGACAGGTCGGGGCGGTGATGTCGGCGTACGGCTCCTCGGTCCCGTGGTGGCGCGTCGTCAGTGCCAGCGGCACGCTTCCCGAACACGTGCTCGGCGAGGCGCTGCAGCGGTGGCGGGCGGAGGGAATCCCGATCGCCGCGAACGGCCGCGGTTGCCGCCTCGCCGCGGTCCGGGCCGACGCGGTGGTGTGGGACTCGTTCGACGTTGTGTAGCGTGCGGCCGCATGAGCAGCCTTGATGATCTGTTTTCCAAGTTGCCGATCGACTCGATCGCCAGCGCGTTGGGCGTCGACCCGAGCACCGCGGCCGACGCCGTCGCCGTCGTGCTTCCCACCCTGCTCGGCGGGATGGCGGCGAACGCCGAGGACCCGGCCGGCGCAGCGTCGCTGGAAAAGGCGTTGGTGCGCCACGAGGCGGACGACAGCGACGGCTACGACGTCAACGCCGCCGACATCGCGGACGGGGACAAGATCGTCAACCACATCTTTGGCAGCCAGACCGACAACGTGGTCAACCAGCTCGCCGGTGCCACCAAGAGCTCGGCGTTGAGCAGTGGCTTGTTCCTCAAGCTCCTGCCGCTCCTGGCGCCGTTCGTGATGAAGTACATCGCCGGGCTGTTCAAGCGCCACAGCACGGCGGCCTCGGCCGTGTCCTCGTCGGCAACGTCGAGCGGCTCGAGCACGTTCGACGTACCGACCACCGACGCACCGTCACCGACGGGCACCACGCTGCCCGCCCCCAGCGGATCGGCATCGCCCGACCCGGACACCAGCAACACGTCGGAGACCAGCGATTCGGCGGACGCCGGCGGCGGCCTCGGCTCGATCCTCGGTGGCCTCCTCGGCGGCGGCTCGTCGGGCAGCACCGGCGGTGGCCTGGGCAGCATTCTCGGTGGCCTGCTGGGCGGCGGCAGCAGCGACAGCGGCAGCGGCGGTGGGCTCGGCAGCATCCTCGGTGGGTTGCTCGGTGGCGGCTCGTCGGGCAGTTCCGGTGGTGGCCTGGGCAGCATCCTGGGTGGCCTGCTCGGCCAGGGCAGCCGCTAAGGCGTCGCCCGCCGTCGCCCGCCGACGCTCGGGCGTCGCTCGGCCGTCGACGGAATCCGTGGTTCCCGGCGCTCGCTTGTTTCGTTCGTGCCGTGCCGCCTGCTAGCTTCGTGTACAAGTCGAATACAAGTGTGCGGCTCGAACGCATGCCGGAACGAAGGGGAACCTGTGTCCAAGATCAAGGTCGATAACCCGGTCGTCGAGATGGACGGCGACGAGATGACACGCATCATCTGGGCGTTCATCAAG
>CAZMHG010000168.1:0-6462 GCA_964565975.1 uncultured Ilumatobacteraceae bacterium
ACAGCGGCCTGGACATCGACGCGCTGCGCGACTGTGCGCGCCGCGTCGAGGCGCTGTCCAACGAGGCCGGGCTCGGTGTGGTGGCGATCACGCACTACAACCGGCTGCTCGAAGAGCTGCACCCGGACCAGGTGCACATCCTCGTCAAGGGCCGGATCGTCGCCGCCGGCGGGCCCGAGCTGGCCGACGAGCTGGAGCGCGACGGCTACGCCGCGTTCGGCGGTGGCAACCAGGCCGCTGGCGCACCGGCGGCCGCTGCGGCCCGCCCATCGAGCCTGGACGAGCTGTTCGGCTCGCTGCCCTGACCGCTCAGGTCGTGCCCTGGGTGATCGGCTGCGCTGACAGCAGTTGCAGGGTGAACTCCTCGGTGTAGTGGACGTCGCCGATCGGTGAGCTCGACGTCGACCGCTTGGTGCCCGTCGCCGAGATCGGCAGCCCGTGCGGATCGAGCAGCCAGTCGATCGTGGTCTCCTCGCCGAAGTGCGAGGGGTCGGCGACGATCATCCGCACGTGCCGGCCGGTCAGTTGCACGCCGTCGATGGTGACGGTCTCGGCGGGGCCCGCCGACCACTGCGGCTTCCACGTCCCGTCGCCGAGCGTGCACACCTGCGGCCCGAGGTCCGGCGCCGCGCCGCTGCTGGTAAGGACGGGTACGGGTGCCGGGCAGGTGATCGGCTCGGGGTCCGCCTGGCCGAAGAACTCGTGGTACTGCACGCCGGCCGGGCCGATGGCGATGGCCCCGTCGACCAGGCACAGCTCCCACTCGTCGCGCCGTTCGCGCAGTACGTCCCAGCGCAGCCTGGCGCCGCACCCTCCCGGCGTGACGCTGATCGTGGTGGTCGCGGGGTAGCGGTGCGTCGCGCCGCCGAGGACGTCGACGGACTCCTTGCCCGTGGTGCGATAGCGATACACGCCGAACCCCGGCAGCGTCAGCGGCGCCGCCGGTGACGTGGTGGCGGCGGGTCGCGGCGTGGTCAGCGCGACGCCCGTCGTCGCGACGGCGGACGTGGCAGCGGTGGTCGCGGCGACGGTGGTCGTGGCTGGGGTCGTGGTGGGCGGATTCGTGGCCGGGATCGTCTCGGGGATCGTCGCCCCGGCCGGGCCCGAGGTGCTGGCGGCAGCCGCCCGGGTGCCGACCACCGCCGTGGCCGGTGTCGCCGTATCGGGTGTCTCGGTCGGAGCGACCGTCGTCGTGCCGGGAGCCACCGTCGTGCCGGGGGCGACGGTCGTCGCGCGGGCGAGGATCTCGTGGAGCGGGATGGCCGTGCTCGAGTCGTGCAGCACCAGTCGCCGGACGAGTACGTACCCGCCCACGAGCAGGCATGCGGCGAGGGTCAGGGCGATCGCGAGGCGTCGTTGACGGTTCGCCACGGCGGCGACCCTAGGCGCTCGTCAGGCGCCGTGGCGGTACGCCATCAGGCGGGCGATGCGCTCCTCGGTCGGCGGGTGCGTCGAGAACATCTTGGCGAGCGACGCACCGCGTGTTCCGCGCAGCTCGTTGAGCGGATTGTGGATGTACGCCTGTGCCTGGGCCGGTGCGACCTTCATCGGCCGCTGGGCGGCGAGGCCCTCGATGCGCGCCAGCGCAGCGGCGAGCGAGCGACCCGACCCGAGCAGCTCGGCCGCGCCACGGTCGGCCTCGAACTCGCGCGAGCGGCTGACGGCCATCTGCATCAGCGAGGCGGCCACCGGTGCGAGCATCGAGGTGAGCAGCAGGGCGACGGCGTTCGGCCCGTCGTCGCGGTTGTTGCGGTTGCCGGACATCCCGGCCCACAGCGCCATGTTGGCCAGGAACGAGATCGCCGTGGCGATCGCCGCGGCGACCGAGCCGATCAGGATGTCGCGGTGCTTGACGTGCATCAGCTCGTGGGCCATGACGCCTTCGATCTCGTCCATCGGCATGCTCTGCAGGAGGCCCGCGGTGGCGCAGACCACGGCGTGGTTCGGGCCGCGCCCGGTGGCGAAGGCGTTCGGCTGTTCCGCGGGGGAGATGGCCACCTTCGGCATCGGGAGGCCGGCGCGTTGAGTGAGACCGGCGATCATCCGGTAGAACTCCGGCGCCTCGGCTTCGGTCACCACGCGGGCGCCGGCCGAGCGAAGGGCGAGCTTGTCGCTGAACCAGTACGAACCGCCCACGGTGACGAGGGCGATGACCAGTCCGAGGATCAGTGAGGTCGAGCTACCGCGGCCGATCAGCCCGGCGACGGCGACGATCAGCCCGCCGAGGCCGGCGAGCAGTGCAGTGGTCTTGATGGTGTTCTTGAACATCGTGCCGTATCCAACCGGGCCCCACCGGCAAACCTTCCCGCGGTGCCGCCGGTCACCCGCCGCACCCCGCCGACCCGCTATTAGCGAGGTGACCACGGCACACGCCCGCTACGTTCGGGGCATGCCCGAGCGCCCGAGCCTGCACCGCAACGTCCAACGGGTGGTCGACGCCGGCGCGGCGATCGGTGTGGCCGTCGAGCCGAAGCACTTCCCGGACGGGGCGAAGACGGCGCAGGATGCGGCCGACGCGATCGGCGTGCAGGTCGGCCAGATCGTCAAGAGCCTGATCTTCGGGGTCGACGGCGAACTGGTCCTGGCCTACGTCAGCGGTTCGAATCAGCTCGACGAGCGCAAGTTGGCCCACGCCGCGGGCGGCGCGAAGTGCGCCCGGGTCGACGCCGACGCCGTGCGCAACGCGACCGGCTACCCGATCGGTGGCGTCCCGCCGTTCGGCCACACCACTCCGCTGCGCGTGTTCATCGATCCAGACCTGTTGCAGTACGACGAGGTGTGGGCGGCCGCGGGCACCTGGCACGACGTGTTCGGGATCGAGCCGCACCTGCTGGTCCAGGCCAGCGCGGGGCTGGTGACGGATCTGAAGCGGGCCTGACCGCGGCAGCGCGTGCCGCGCTCGCCGGTATCAGTCGCCCGGCCACCCGGCGCTCGACCGGCCGAGCTCGGCCAGCCGGGTGCGCACCACGAGCGGTAGCGGCACGCTGCCGCTCTCGCGCACCGCGGCGATCGTCGGTCCGTCCTCGTGCCACACGTGGCAGGTGTTCACGCTGGTGCGCGCGCTCAGCTCGCGCAGCGCCGCGACCTGCTCGGGCGTCGGGGGCGTGGCGACGCCGTCGGGCGAGTCGCGCTCGGCCTGGCGTTGCTCGGCCATCCGCAGCGACCACATCGACTGGATCACGACCGGTGCCATCGCCTGGAGCAACGCCGACGTGTGCGTGCAGCCACGCGACCCGCCGAACAGCTCGCGCACGTGACGGCTGAAGCCGCGGGCGACGTTCAGCCCGATCAGCCGGCGGTAGTGCTCGGTGATCGTCGGGCAGATCTCCATCGGGTACGCGGCGAAGCGGACGCCGGCGTCGACGATCTCCAGGGACGGCACGGCGACCACGAGCTGGACGATCATGTGGTGGATCGTCAGCGGATCGGGGTCGTCCCTGACGTACAGCCCCGGCGGCTTACGGTCCTGCACCGCGCCGCGCACGACCAGCATCCCGTCGCGCCTGCGGAAGGATCGGACGATGTAGGTGCGCTCGTGCAGCAGCTCTAGGTCGTCGTCTGCGCCGTGGGCCGGGTCGTCGCCCGGCCCGGCGAGCACCGCGTCGAAGTCGGTGATCATGGCCCGGGTCGTGGGGTCGCGCGATGGGGTCAGGCGCTCTGGTTGAGCGCGTCGAGCATCGTGTACCAACCGAGCGTGGCGCACTTGATCCGCACCGGGAACTTGGCCACGCCCTGCAACGCCTCGAGGTCGCCCATGCGCACCGCGTCGTCGCCGCTCTGCGCCGGGTCGTCGTGGTCCTCGATCGACATCATCCCCTTGAACCGCCTGGCCATCGCTCTGACCTCGGAGATCGGCTTGCCCTTCACGGCCTGGGTCATCATCGACGCCGAGCTCTGCGAGATGCTGCACCCCTGCCCGCCGACCTTGACGTCGGTGACGACGTCGCCGTCGACCTGCAGGTAGACCTCGATCTCGTCACCGCACAGCGGGTTGTGCCCGATGGCGTGCGCTGCCGGCGGGGGGAGCTCGCCCCGGTTCCGCGGCGAGCGGTAGTGATCGAGGATGATCTCGCGGTACAGGTCTTCGAGGCCGGGCATGACGCTCCTTTCAGAAGGAGAAGATATCGCTGGCCCCGTCCAGCGCTTCGGCCAGGGCGTCGATGTCGGACTCGTCGTTGTACACGTAGCAACTGGCCCGCGCCGTGGCGGCGACGCCGAGCAGGCGCATCAACGGCTTGGCGCAGTGGTGCCCGGCGCGCACGCACACGTTCCGCTGGTCGAGCACTTGCGACAGGTCGTGCGGGTGGATGTCGCGGAAGGCGAAGCTGAACGTGGAGCCACGCACCTCGACGTTGCGCGGGCCGTGGATCGTGATCTGGTCGCCGAACCGTTCGGTGAGCAGGTCGATCGTGTACCGCGCCATGTGCACCTCGTGGGCGCGCACGTTGGACATCCCGAGGCCTTCGAGGAACTCGATCGCGGCGCGCAGCCCTGCGGCCTCGATGATCGGCGGGGTGCCCGCTTCGAACTTGGCCGGCGGCGGCGCCGGGGTGAACCCGTCCAGGCGGACGTCGGCGATCATGTTGCCCCCGCCGAGGAACGGGGGGATCGCCTCGAGCAGCTCCTGGCGACCCCACACGACACCGATGCCGGACGGCCCGCACATCTTGTGGCTGGAGAACGCGATGAAGTCGGCGCCCCATGCCTGCACGTCGGTGGGGTGGTGGGGCACGAACTGGCAGGCGTCGACCACCGCCAGCGCGCCGGCGGCGTGCGCACGGCGGCACAGCTCGGCCACGGGTGTGATCGTGCCGAGCACGTTGCTCATCGCGGTGAACGAGAACACCTTGGCGCCGTCGAGCAGCCCGTCGAGATCGGTCAGGTCCAGCTGGCCGTCGGCGGTGAGCGGCAGCCAGCGCAGCTCCAGCTCCCGTTCGGCGGCGAGCATCTGCCACGGGACGATGTTGGCGTGGTGCTCCATGCGCGTCAGTAGTACGACGTCGCCACGGTGCAGGTTGGCCGCGCCCCACGTGCGCACGACGAGGTTGAGCGACTCGGTGGCGTTCTTGGTGAAGGCGATCTCGCTCGCCCGGCGGGCGTTGACGAAGCGCCGGGCGGCCTCGCGGGCGGCTTCGAACTCGTCGGTCGCCTCGACCGCCAGCTGATACGCGCTGCGGTTGATCGGGGCGTACGACGTGGAGGCGAACTTGGTCATCGCGTCGAGCACGACCTGCGGCTTCTGCGACGAGTTGGCCGAGTCGAGGTAGACGATCGGCTGACCGTGGATCGTGCGCTGCAGCAGGGGGAACTGGGCGCGGATGGCAGCGACGTCGAGGCTCATCGGAATGCCTCGTAGCCCTCGCGTTCCAATTGCTCGGCCAGTTCCATGCCGCCGTGGGCGACCAGGCGGCCGTCGACCATGATGTGCACCACGTCCGGGCGGACCTCGTCGAGCAGCCGCTGGTAGTGGGTGATCAGGATCACCCCCATCTGTGGACGGTCGGCGCGGATCTCGCGGATGCCCTTGGCGACGATGCGCAGGGCGTCGATGTCGAGCCCGGAGTCGGTCTCGTCGAGGATCGCCACCTCGGGTTCGAGGATCGCCATCTGCATGATCTCGTTGCGCTTCTTCTCGCCCCCGCTGAAGCCTTCGTTGAGGTAGCGGTCGACGAACGACGAGTCCATGCCGAGGCGCTTCATCCACTCCATCGTCGACAGGCGCAGCTCGAGCACGCTGAGGTCGATGCCCGTGCGCGCCGAGCGCGCCTGGCGCAGGAACTGGATGACCGAGACGCCGGGGATCTCCTGGGGGTACTGGAAGGCGAGGAAGATGCCGCTGCGGGCGCGCAGGTCGGTCGGCCAGCTGGTGATGTCGTCCCCATGGAAGCGAATCGACCCGGAGGTGACCTCGTACTCCGGGCTGGCCAGCAGCGCCGAGGCCAGCGTGCTCTTGCCGCTGCCGTTGGGGCCCATGATCGCATGGACTTCGCCGGGCTCGACCGTGAGGTTCAGCCCGCGGAGGATCTCGCTGTCGCCTTCGACCGGTTTGGCGTGCAGATCGTCGATCTCGAACAGGGCGGTCACCTGGTCAGCCTAGCGATGGCGCACCTCGCGGCGCCGAATTTCTCCTAGCCACGTAGGGGAAATTGGTCCCGTTCGAGGGGGGTGCGCGGTGGAGCTACTATGCCCGGATGATGAAACGTTTCATCATCCGTTCACGCCGGGGCACGCACGGGGGCAGGCACGAGGCCGCCCACTTGGTGGGCCACGGGCACGGTGGCGATCGTGGCTGAGGCGCTGCTCGTGGTCGACGGCGCGGTCAAGCGCTTCGGCGGCGTGGCCGCGCTGCGTGGCGCCAGCCTGCACGCGCGGGCCGGCGAGATCCACGCCCTGCTCGGCGAGAACGGTGCCGGCAAGTCGACGCTGCTCAAGGCACTGGCCGGCGTGCACCGCCTGGACGGC
>CAZMHG010000169.1:0-6443 GCA_964565975.1 uncultured Ilumatobacteraceae bacterium
GTTGACGACGTCGCGGATCTCCCGGCCGGTCGCGCCGCGCCACTCGCCGCCACGAACCCGGTCGCAGAAGGCGGCCATCTTGGCGAGCGTCGCGGTGACCTCGGGCATCACCGGGTGGCCGTTGTCGAAGATCTCGGCGTCTGGCAGCGCGCGCAGCGCGGTGTGCAGCACGGCGCGGTTCTCGGTGACGTTGATGTGCTCGCCGGCGAACATCGCATCCCTGCGCTGGGGCACCCACGCCGCCTGGGCGACGTCGACCAGCGCGGCCAGGATGCCGTCGTCGATCAGGTTCTTGGAGAGGTCGACACGCAGGTCGCCAGCCGTGAACGTGAACCGTGCGGCACGGCCGGGATCGCCGGCGAACAGTTCGCGGAGGTGTGCGGGAGCCGGCAGGCTGGTCAACGCCTGCCACGTCGGGTCGGTCGTGATGTCCACCCGTGCGACGTTATCGAACGCCCGACCACCCAGGACCGGGCCGCGCCCGCCGCCCGACGGTGGCGGCGTCACGGTCACGGCCGGACGGCCGTAGCGTGGTCACGGTGCGCAACGACGACGAGTTTCGCAACGGGGCCGTCGTCGGGATCACGACGTACGTGGTCTGGGGATTGCTCACCGCCTACTGGAAGCTGCTCCACCACTTCGGGGTGTACGAGCTGATCGCCTGGCGCATCGCCTGCGCCGCGGTGGTGATGACCGTCGTCGTCAGCGTCACCCGCCGGTGGCCGGCACAGCTCGCCGTGCTGCGCGACCGCCAGCTGCTGATGCGCGTCGGGCTGGCGTCGCTGGTCCTCACCGCCAACTGGACCAGCTACGTGTGGACGGTCGTCCACGGCCACGTGCTGGAGACCGCGCTCGGCTACTTCATCGCTCCCCTGGCGCAGATGGCCGTCGGCGTGCTCGTGCTGCACGAGCGCCTGCGCCGTGCCCAATGGGTCGCCCTGATGCTCGGTGCCGCCGCGGTGGTGGTGCTGACCGTGTCGTTCGGCAGCGTGCCGTGGATGGCGCTGATCATCGCCGGGACGTGGACGGTGTACAGCTACCTGAAGCGCCAGGTGCCGCTCTCACCGGTCGACAGCCTCGCTGCCGAGACCTTCCTGCTGGCGATCCCAGCGGCAGTCGTGGCCGTCGTGCTTGCCGGCGGCTCGGCGAGCATCCCGCACACGGCGTCCGCCGGCCGGTTCGTACTCGTCCTGCTCACCGGCGTGGCCACGGCAGCGCCGCTCGTCGCGTTCGCCTACGCCGCCCGGCGCCTGCCGCTCACCGTGCTCGGCCCGCTGCAGTACATCGTGCCGACGATCAACTTCCTGCTCGGCTGGCTGGCCTACGGCGAGCAGCTCTCGCCGGTACGCGTCATCGGCTTCGCCCTGATCTGGGTCGGCCTGCTGCTCGTGGCCGTGGACGCCACGCGCCGGGCCAGGGACGCGTCGACGGACCTGTCGACGGATGCGTCGACGGACCTGTCGACCCCCGGGACGTCGGCGATCGCCACCCAGGCCTGAGGGGCAACGACCGGACCCCCGGTGTCACGCCAGACAGCGACGGATCGCGTCTGGCGTGACACCGGCAGTGTCGGGGTTACTTCGACTCGAAGCTGGTGATCAGATCGCCGACGGGGACGAACTTGCCACCCGTGAACTGGCGCAGCTGCAGTGACTCGGCCGGGTACGGGTCGGTGTCGCCGTTGGTCACGTAGTTGGCTCCGTCGAGCTGCAGCGAGGCGTGGTAGTCCAGGTTGCGGGCCGCGTTGATGATCGACGCGCGGGTCAGGCCCTCGGGCGACTTCTGCGCCGCCCGGAGGATCGCCACGGTCAGCTCGCCGACCGCCCAGCCGGTGGTCGCCACGCTCACGTCGCCGGAGAAGTTGAGCTTCTTCATGAAGTCGAGGTACGCCTTCGGTCCGGGCTCTGCGGCCACCGTGGCGTCGGTGACGTCCTTCAGGTTGGTGGAGGTGAGCATGCCTTCGGCCGCGTCGCCGGCGGCGCCCATCAGCAGGGGGCTGGCGCACGTTGCCGTCACATAGGTCCGCGGGTTCCACGACGTGTCCGCCGCCTTCTTCGCGGCGATCTCCTTGAGGAACGCCGGGCAGCCCAGCCCGAGCGGCACGGCGAAGATCACGTCCGGCTTCTTGGAGGCCAGCGAGGTCGCCTGCGACACCGGCGGGTTGCTGTCGCTCGCCTCGACGGTCTGCTCGTCGACGATCTCCAGTTTGTTCTCCGCGGCGAGCTCCTTGAGCGTGTCGGCGTAGACCTTGCCGAAGTCGCTGTTGACGTAGAACAGCCCGACCTTGGCCCCGTCGGGGAAGCTCTTGGCGATATCGGCGACGTACGCCTTGGTCTCGATCGTGTACGGCACCAGCCCGCCCGTCGTCCACGGGTAGTCCTTCGGCTCGCCCCACTGCGGCGCACCCGTGAGGGCGTTGAGCTGCGGGATGCAGTTGTCGTTCAACGTCTGGCGGATGGCCTCGTTGTCGGGCGTGCCGATGACCGCCGAGATCACGTCGGCCTTGGCGTCGAGCAGCTTGGTCAACGCACCGGGCGTCAGCTCGGCCTTGTACTGGTCGTCCTCGGTCATCACGTTGATCTTCACGTCGCCGAGCATCTTCTGCTCGTTGGCGTAGCCGATGTAGGCGTTGAACCCATCCTTGACCGGTGCGAACAGGATCGCCGGCCCGCCACCCGACAACGGCATGATCGAGCCGAGGTTGAGCGTGCCCTCGATCTTCTTGTTCGCCGCGTCGGGATCGACGCAGTCGTCGGTGCTGACGGCCCATGCGCCCGCCGCGGCACCGGACGAGCCAGCCGTCGTCCCCGCCGTGGTGGCCGATGTCGCCCGCACACTGCCGACGCCTGCGGTCAGTGCGACGGCGCAGGTGCCGGCGATGGCGGCGACGGTGGCACGGTGCTTTCTCGGATGGCTCATGGTTCCCCCTGGTTGGTTGTCGAGGTTGTCGTTGTCGGCGATGTCGTTGTCGGCGATGTCGTTGGCTGACCGTCGTAGGCGGCGGCCGAGTCCGCGAGCGCGGCCTCGTCGATGTTGCCCTCGGCACCAGGGTGCGTGTCAAACGGACCGGCGTCGAGCGGCGGGTCAGCGGGGATCTCGTCGCCGCGCTGCCATGCCGTGGAGCCGGCGGGCGCGGGCAGCACGGCGACCACCCGCCGGGCGAGGCGGTTCCAGATCCCGACGAGACCGAACGGGGCGACGAACATCACGACGATCAGCGCCACGGCGAACACACCGGTCGCCGGCGGCGCCTTGCTCCACGCGAGCAGCGGCCGGAGCACGGCCGGGATCTTGTCGTCGCTTGCCCAGTCGGACATCGAGCTGGCGACGAACGTGTAGACGAACGCGCCCAGGATCGGGCCCCAGAGGTGCCCGGCACCGCCGATGACCATCACCACGAGGAACGCGATCGAACCCTCGAGAGTCATGTACCCGGTGTCAGCGGGCGCCACGTTGCCGACGTTCAACGCCGTCCACGAGCCGGCCAGCGAGCAGACACCTGCGGACACCCCGAACACCAGCGCCTTGGTCGACGCCAGCGGCACGCCCATCACCGCCGCGGCGGTCTCGTTGTCCCGGATCGCGATCAGGCTCCGCCCGACACGGCTCTTCACCAGCCCACGGCAGATCAGGTAGGCCGCCACCGCGAGGACGAACGCGATCCAGAAGTAGAACGACGCCTTGCCCTCGGGCCCGCGCACGTTGCCGAAGAAGTCGTGGCCGAAGATCTCGAACTGCCGCATCTTGCGGTCGAAGGTGGTGTTCTTCAGGCCGCCGGACCCGGCCGTCAGCCACTCCAACTTCTTCCACTTGATGACCGCAGGGAACACGAGCGCCAGCGACAGCGTGACCAGCGCGAGGTAGATGCCCTTGATGCGCAGCGCCGGCAGCGAGACCACCGCACCGATCACGAAGGCGATGACGAAGGCCATCGGGAACGTCAGCCACGGGTTCCAGTGGTACCGGCTGATGAAGATGCCCGTGACGTAGGCGCCGACGCCGAAGAACGCCGAGTGGCCGATCGAGATCATCCCGGTGTAGCCGAGCACCAGGTTGAGGGACATCGCCGCGATTGCCAGCACGAGCGAGTTGGTCACGTCGGAGACCAGGCTGGTGCTGCCCTTGGTGACCAGCCACAACACGGTGGCGCCGAGCAGGACGCCGGCGCCGATCCGCATCGCCCAGTGGGCGGGCGAGTCGTGCTTGACCGTGAACATCGGCGCGGCCATCAGACCCGCTCCACCTTCGCCGTGCCGAACAGCCCGCTGGGGCGAACCAGTAGCACGATCAGGATGATCAGCAGGGCGACGGCCTGCTTCATCTCGTTGCCGACCCAGGTGGGCTGGTAGCCCGACACCATCGTCTCGACCACGCCCAGGAACAGGCCGGCGAACACCGCGCCACCCGGGCTGTCGAACCCACCGAGGGTCGCCGCCGCCGATGCGTACAGGAACGGCGTCAGCATCAGCGCCAGGTTCACCTGGTCGACCAGTCCGGCGATCATGAACCCGCCGAGCGCGCCGATCGCCACGGCCAGACCCCACGAGATCATCAGCACCCTGCTGGTCTTGATGCCCACCAGCTGCGACGAGGGTGCGTTGCTGGCGACGGCACGCATCGCCAGCCCGAGCTTGGTGCGGGTGAACATCACCCACAGCCCCGCGGTGAGCAGCAGCACGACGACGAGGACGAGCAGGTACTTCTTGCGCCACGTCGCGCCGCCGATGCGGAAGAAGCGATCGCCGAGCTCCCACAGCTTCGGGAACGGGGGCCGCTTGCCGGCGATCGTCTTGGGCAGCGACTCGGAACCCCAGATCGCCCCGGCCAGCCAGTTGAGGCCGGTGAACAGCCCGATGGTGACGATGAACACGGCGAACTGGCTCTTGCGCCCGACCGGGCGGACGAGGGCGACCTCGGTGACGGCCCCGAGGAGGAACCCGAACACCATCCCGGCCAGCAGCGCCAGGGCGACGGGCAGCCCCCAGGTGTGCAGCTGCCAGATGACGTATGTGCACAGCAGGGCCATCTCGCCGTGGGCGAAGTTGAGATGGCCCGTGCCGCGGTAGATGATCACCAGGCCGAGGGCCAGCAGGGCGTACACGCTGCCGTTGCCCAAGCCGTCGAACAGGTACTGCAGGAAGCGACTCATCGTGGTGCCAGGCTCCTCAGAATCCCAGATACGCCTTGCGAACCGCCTCGTTGTCACGCAACGTGGCGCCGGAACCGGTCCCGACGACGCGGCCGGTCTCGAGCAGGTACACCCGGCTGGCCATGTGGATCGCCAGGTTGGCGTTCTGCTCGACGAGCAGGATCGACAGGCCGTCCTCGCGGTTGAGGTCCTCCAGCCGGCGGAACAGCTCCTTGGTGATCAGCGGGGCCAGGCCGAGGCTGGGTTCGTCGCACAGCAGCAGCTTCGGCCGGCTCATCAGGGCGCGGGCGATGGCCAACATCTGCTGCTCGCCACCGCTCATCTGCCCGGCGCGCTGGTTGCGCCGCTCGGCCAGGCGGGGAAAGACCTCGAACCAGCGTTTGATGTCGGCCGAGGGGTTGTCCTTGCGGGTGATCGCCCCGGCGCGCAGGTTGTCCTCGACGCTCAGCTCGGGGAACGTGCCACGGCCTTGGGGAACGAGGGCGATCCCGGCACGCACGATCAGGTCGGGCGGGGTGTGCAGGATCGACCGCCCGCCGAAGACGACCTCACCGGCGCGGGCGATCGTGCCGCTGACTGCCCGCATCGTGGTCGTCTTGCCGGCGCCGTTGGCGCCGAGGATCACGACGACCTCGCCTTCGTCGACGTCGAGGTCGATGTCGTGCAGCACCTGCACCTGGCCGTACCCGGCACGCAGCCCGCGAACGCTGAGCAGGTTGCCCGGCCGCGCCGGTGCCTCGGTGACGGCGGGCGATCCGGCCGGCACCGGGGTCTCGGAGATGCTCACTCCTCGGCCCCCAGGTAGGCGGCGATCACGGCCTCGTTGCGCTGCACCTCGGCAGGCGTGCCGTCGGCGATCTTGCGGCCGAACTCCATCGCCACGACCTGGTCGCTGATCCCCATGACCATCGCCATGTGGTGCTCCACCAGCAGCACGGTCAGCCCGAAGTCGTCGCGGATCTTGGCGATCGTCTCGGCCAGCTCGTCGACCTCGCCGTGCGTCAGCCCGCTCGCCGGCTCGTCCATCAGCAGGAACCGTGGCCGGGCGGCAAGGGCCCTGGCGATCTCCAGGCGCTTCAGCGTTCCGAACGGCAGCCCCGCCGCGGGGTGGAACGCGAGATGGGCGAGGCCGAGGCGGTGCAGCAGATCGCCGGCCTCGTCACGCATCCGGCGGTTCTCGCGGGCCGCGCCGACACGCAGCACGGCGCGCCCGACACCGACCGAGCCGAGGTGATGGGCGCCGACCATCGTGTTCTCGAGCAGCGTCATCGTCGGGAACAGGGCCAGGTTCTGA
>CAZMHG010000170.1:0-6440 GCA_964565975.1 uncultured Ilumatobacteraceae bacterium
AGCACGACGTGCGACGCGCCCTTGACAACCGCCGCCTCCAGCGCCCGAAGGCTGAACTCGGGGTTGCGCTTGTACCCGTCGAAGAAGTGCTCCATGTCGACCATCACCTGCCGCCCGGCACCGCGGAGGAAGGCGACCGAGTCGGCGATCATCGCCTCACCCTCGTCCAGCGTGGTCTGCAACGCCTCGGTGACCTGGTAGTCCCAGCTCTTGGCGACGATGCACACCGCCGCGGTGTTGGCCTCGAGCAGGTTGCGCAGCGTCGCGTCGTCGTCGACCTTGCCCCGGGGACGGCGGGTCGAACCGAACGCGACCAGCGTCGACGCGTCGAGCCGCAGTTCGCGCACGGCGCGGGCAAAGAACTCGACATCCTTCGGGTTGGCGCCCGGCCAGCCACCCTCGATGAAGTGCACGCCGAGCTCGTTCAGCTGCTCGGCGATGCGCAGCTTGTCGTCGACCGTCGCCGATACGCCTTCCACCTGCATGCCGTCGCGCAAGGTGGTGTCGAACACCTCGACCGCTTGGCCGTTCAATGCTGCCAGTGCATCGCTCATGGGTGCCTCGTCTCTCGGTTCTCGGGTTCGTCCGGGTCCTCGTCTCCGGCCTGCCGGAGAAATGAAAGAGCCGCCCGGCTGGGCGGCTCGTAGCGCACGACGTGGTGACGCCGTGCGCTAGGGAATGATGATCGCCGTGACCGCGCACCGCGGCTGGGCCAGCCGGGCAGGAGCGGAAACGAGCGACGTCACGGGCCACATTCAACCTGGTGGCCGTCGTCCCGTCAACGTGATCCCGCCAACCGGGCCCGTCGGCTGTGGACAGAGCTGTGTACCGGCGGTGGAGAGCCAACAATTTCTGGGGAAACCGTGACGACCCGGTGGATAACCCTGTGACCACGAAAAATAGCTCTTGACCTGGCGTTTTACCGAGTGCAAAGTGGCTCTCGTCACGGAGCGCACGCCACGGTGCCGACTGGTTCGCCAGACGGGAACGAGGCGGAAGCGGACGAGGCACCAGGACGGTCCGCCCGCTGGGAGCAGGCAACCCGGTTCGCCGGGGAGCAGGCGATCAGCAACCCGTCGGTCAGCTCAAGCGGGGTTCGCCCCGGGCGAGAGGACCGAAGGAAGCGGCATCGCCCGCCAGAGCGCAAGCTCCGACGGGCGATGAATGGTCGAGCGAAGGCTAACGCCGGACGATCGATCGATGGTGGATCCTCCGAGTAACCGCCCCGAGGGGGCGCGCCGGCTTCGGCCGAGCGTGCCACTCGGGGCGGTTCGCGTTCCGGGCAGCTGCCCCGGCGACGGCGACAAGCGCCACACCGTGCTGCGTCCGCGCGTCGGCGCCGACCAAGTCGGCGGCGACGAGCGCCACGCCCGTGTTGCGTCCGCGCGTCGGCGCCGACCACGTGGTCTACGCTCCGCCCGTGCGTGAGAGGCGGCGGCTTGCCGCAGCGATGACCGTGCTCGCCCTGGCCGCGAGCGCGTTGGCGGGGACACTCGGTGTGGGGGTCGGCACGGCCGCAGCTCTCGACGGCCTGACGGTCGAGAGCAGCACGATGTACGCCGTCGACCCGTCGGCCGGCGTGGTCCACGTGACGAGCGACTACACCCTGACCAACACGTTGGCCAACACCAACGAGGGCAAGCCGTACTTCATTGCGTTCCGGGTGCCGGTGCCCAAGCAGATCGACGCAGCGCGCGCCCAGACCGAGACGGGGCGAGCGCTGACCTACGAACTTTCGCCCGTCGAGGACCGTCGCTACCAGATCATGAGCGTGACCTTGGCCACGCGGCTGTTCTCCCAGCAAACCGTCAAGCTGAAGGTCGCCTACGACCTGGTCGGCGCGCCCGCGCGCGACCCGAAGGACGGGACGCGAGTCAACAAGGCGTACGCCGCGTTCGACGCGTTCGGCTTCGGCGACGCCGGCAAGGTGACGGTCCGGGTGGTCGTCCCCGACAACTTCAGCCTGGACAAGGTCGACGCCAACTTCGGGACGCTGAAGCGCGACGTCGGGTTCGGCGGCGAGGTCTACTCCGCAGTCGATATCGCCGACCCGAATGGGTTCGACATCCTCGTCGCCGTCCGCAACGATCTCGCCCTGACCATCTTCCCACTGCAGGTCGGTGACGCGATCTTCCAGTTGCACGCCTGGCCGGACGACATGCAATGGCAGTGGTTCGTCGCCGACCAGATCAAACGTGGTGTGCCCGAACTGGAGCGGCTGGTCGGCCAGCCATGGCCGATCACCGACAGCGTCGCGGTGAACGAGGCCGTCACGCCGTACCTGTTCGGGTACGCCGGCTGGTTCACGATCGACGAACGGTCGATCGACGTCGGCGAGAGATTGGACCCCAACGTCGTCTTTCACGAGATCTCCCACGCCTGGTTCAACCGCGAGTCCATGGGCGAACGCTGGATCAGCGAGGGCATGGCCCAAGTGTTCGCCGCGCAGACCGAGCGTGCGCTGGGGACGTCGCCCACGCCGCCGTCGGCCGTCGCGAGGACGACCGACGGGTTCACGCCGCTGGAGTCATGGGGGGAACGGACCGACGACACCCTCCAAGCCCAGGCCGAGGAGCAATACGGGTACCAAGCGGCCTACTACGTGCTGTCCACGGTCGCCGACGAGATCGGCCCCGACAGGTGGCGTGACGTGGTTGGCACCCTGCTCAACGACCGGCCGATCTACGGTGGAACCGACTCCGGGGCTCTCCCGTACCCCGGCTGGCAGCGGATGCTCGATGCGCTGCAGGTCGTCGGCGGGTCCAGCAAGGCCGAGGACCTGTTCAGCACACTGGTCGTCACCGCCAGCAGTCGATCCCAGCTGACCGCACGGGCTGCGGCGCGACGCGACTACAAACAGGTGCGCGCGCAGTCCCGCGGCTGGGGTGTGCCGAACGTGCTACGCGCCGAGATGGAGTCGTGGCTGTTCGGCGAGGCAGCGACGAGCATCGCCACCATCCGGACGATCTTCGATGCACGGGACCGTTTGTTCGCCCTCGGGTCACGCGGCGCGGGCCTCGCCGCGACGTTCTCCCAAGACTTCGCGAACGCCCACACGCGCGCCGAGCTGAACGCCGTGGCCGACGCGATCGGCGAGGCGCTGGCGTCGCTCACGACGACGACGACAACGACCAGCACCAGCACCAGCACCACGACCAGCACGACGAGCACGACCGTGCTGCCGACTACGACCGTGCTGTCGACCACCTCGGTGCTGCCGGCCACGAGCGTGCCGGTCGTCGGCTCGACCGTCGCGACGTCACCGGGTACGACGTGACGAGTACGGCGTCTACGGGTACGACGTAGCATCGTCGGCGCCCGGGGCCAGCGGGCGCACCACGGGCACGAGCACGAAGGCGACCACGCCCATCAGCCCGACCACCAGCAGGGCACGCAGGACCCCGTAGTGCTCGCCGAGCTCACCAAGCAGGGGCGGGCCGGCGAGAAACGCCGTGTAGGCGATCGTGCTGACCACCGACATCCGCATCGAGGCGCGCAGCGGGTCGTCGGCCGACGCCGACATCCCGACCGGGAACCCCAGGCTGGCGCCGAGGCCCCACAGCGCGGCACCGACGTACGCCAGCAGCGAGTTGCCGTAGACCACGAGCAACGCGCCGACGACTGCCGTGGCAAACATCACACGCAGCACCGGCACACGTCCGTGACGGTCGAGCAGTTGCCCGCCGACGATCCGCCCGACCGTCATGAAGCTGAGGAACGTCGCCAGGCCCAGCACGCCGGCCCACGGCTGCAGGTGGTGGCCGTCGACCATGGCCAGCGACATCCAGTCGTTGGCGGTGCCCTCGGTTGCCGCGGCGATCATCGTGACCACACCGATCAGCAGCGTGCGGGACTCGGTCCACGGGCTCTTCGGGCGGGTCTGCGCAGCAGTCGCGGCGGCCGAGGGTGTCTCCACCTCGAGCGAACGCGGCAGGAACTGCCGCACCGATTGGTGCGCGGCGATCAGGATCAGCACGGACAGCACCGCAACGTGCACCTCGACCGGTACACCCCACGCCGACAGCAGCGAGGCGATCAACGCGCCGATCACCGTGCCGACACTGAACGCGGCGTGGAACCGGGGCATGATCGCCTTGCCGCCCAGCCGTTCGACGACGGTGCCTTCCAGGTTCATCCCCACGTCCCAGACGCCGATCGCCAAACCGGCCAGGAACAGGCCGGCGCGCACGGTCCAAACGCTGTGCAGCGGCGTGACACCGAATCCGGCGAGCGTGACACCCGCCGTGGAGATGTACGTCGCAGCGCGCACCGTCAGGCCGGTGCCGAAGCGATGGCACAACCGGCCGGCGGACGGCAGCCCGATCAGCGATCCGACCGAGGTGGCCAGCAGGATCCGGCCGACCTCGCGCGGCGACAGGCCGAGCTCGTGGCGGACGTCGGGGAGCCGCGAGACGAACGACATGAAGGTCAGCCCGGAGAGCAGAAAGATGGCGTATACGCCCCGCCGCGCGCTGCCGAGCCGTGCCGCCGACACGTCGATGAGGGTGCCGGCGTCGGTGGTCATACGGACCTTCGACGCTACCGAGACGGATCGGGGACCGGATCGCCGAGCAGGTATCTGGCCCCGGAACCGGCGCCGGCAGCGCGATCGTCGCGGTTGTACAGCGCACAGCTCGTCAGCGATAGGCACCCACACCCGACGCAGCCGTCGAGCCTGTCGCGCAGCAGCGCCAGCTCGGCGAGCTGCTGGTCGACCCGGCGCAGCCACTGACGGGCGAGCACGTCCCAGTCACGCTTGGTCGGCGTGCGGCGGTCCGGCAGCGACCGCAGGGCCGTGGTGATCTCACCGAGCGACAGGCCGATCACCTGCGCCGCCTTGACGAAGGCGATCCGGCGCAGGGTGTCGGCGCGGTAGCGACGTTGGTTCCCGTCGTTGCGTTGTGCATGGATCAGGCCGTGCCGTTCGTAGAAGCGCAGTGCCGATGCCGAGACTCCCGATCGTTGGGCGATCTCGCCGATCGAGTACAGCTTGACTTCAACCATGGTTCAAGTCTTACCGTCCACGTCCATGCAACGAACCAACCTCCTCGTCGACGATCTGCCGGTCGGGACACCACGCTTGACACGGGTCGACGGCCGTCGGCTCTGCGTGATCCGCACAGCCGACGGGGTGTACGCCCTCGATCACGCCTGCCCGCACATGGGTTACGGGATGACCCAGGGCACGATCGACGGGAACCTGCTCACCTGCGCCTGGCACAACTGGAAGTTCGACGTGCGCACCGGCCAGTGCGTGCAGGGCGAGGAGGACATCGGCACCCATCCGGTACAGGTCGACGGTGACGGCCAGGTGCACGTCGAGCTGCGCCAGGCCGACCCTGCGGGCGCACGCGACCGGCGACTGGCCAGCCTGACGCGTGGCATCGAGCGTAACTACATCGGGCAGGTCAGCCGCGAGGTGATCCGGTTGCTGCAATCCGGCGCCACGCCAGCCGAGCTGGTCGCCCTGGCCGTGAGCTACGGGGCGCCACGCGGCGAATGGGGCCTCGACCACTCGATGGCAATGGCCACCGATGCCCTGGCGATGACCGAGCTGTACCACGGCGACCAGCGTGCCCTCCCGGTCGTGCAGGCCATCAGCGGGTTCGCCGAAGTCGAACGCGACCGGCCCGTGCAGCACCCGGCCGATCCAGCCACCCGTCTCCCCCGGCACCCCGCGGCCGCCTTCCGTCAGGCGGTCGAGGCGGAGGACGCGCCCACCGCACAGGCGCTGGTGCGCGCCGCCGTTCGCCACGGCTACACCGCTGACGAGTTGCAGCCGTGGTTCACCGCCGTCGTCGCCGACCACCATCTGGACTACGGGCATCAGGCGATCTACACCCAGAAGTCCTTCGAGCTCCTGGCGATGATCGGGTGGGCCCACGCCGACACCGTGCTGGCGCACCTGGCCCGCGGCATCGTCGCCGGCACCCGCGAGGACCTACTGCCGTACATGCGCCCGTTCATCAGCGAACTCGACGGGCTCGACCTCCAGGCCACGACTGCGGCGGACCCGGCATGGCCGGGGCGCAACGCGCTCGTCGACGCGATGCTCGGTGGCGAGCGCCGTGGCCTCGGGATCCGCCTGGGCGAGGAGCTCCGCAATGGCGCGGGCGTGGAGGGTCTGCTCGACGCCGCGGTGCTGGCCTCGTGCGAGCGACTGCTGCGCTACGACGTGGCCGGCGAGCAGGATCTGCTCGACGACTTCGGATGGCTCGACATCACCCACGGCGTCACGTACGCGCACGCGGCGCGCTGGCACTACCGCCGGTCACCAGGCGTCGACGCGACCCGCCTGGCGCTGTTCGCCTGCTTCCTGGCCCACTACACCGGGCGACACGAGTGGCACACGCGCATCGCCGAACGGGTCGTGCCCGAACCGCTGGCCTCCGACGATCTGGTCGCCGCCGGTCACGCACTGCAGCGCGAGTCGCTCGGCG
>CAZMHG010000171.1:0-6432 GCA_964565975.1 uncultured Ilumatobacteraceae bacterium
ATGGGCAACCGGCTGAACACCGTGATGCAGCCGTGCTTCTTCCAGTTGGCCGGCGTGCTCCCCGCCGGCGAGGCCATCGCCCACATCAAGGCCAGCGTCGAAAAGACCTACGGCAAGCGTGGTCGCAGCGTGGTCGAGCGCAACTTCGCGGCGATCGACGCATCGCTCGCCGCGCTGCAGCAGGTGGAGGTGCCGGGCACCGTCACTGCCACGCACGGGCGGGACAACCCGGTCCCGGCAGACGCACCGGACTTCGTGCGCCGCGTGACGGCGATCATGATGGCCGGCGACGGCGACCTGCTCCCGGTATCGGCGCTGCCGGTCGACGGTGTCTTCCCGACCGGGACCGCGGCGTTCGAGAAGCGCTCGCTCGCGTTGGAGATCCCGATCTTCGACCCCGCGGTGTGCATCGACTGCGGGCGTTGCGCATCGGTGTGCCCGCATGCGGCGATCCGGATGAAGGTCTACGACCCGGCGGCGATCGCCGACGCCCCCGACGGGTTCAAGACCAAGGCGTTCCGGTCGAAGGACGCGCCCGGGCTGTCGATGACGATCCAGGTCGCCCCCGACGACTGCACCGGCTGCGGCGTGTGCGTCGACATCTGCCCGGCGAAGAGCAAGCAGGCCGTCCGCCACAAGGCGATCAACATGGAGCCGGCCGCCGCGCATCGCGAGGCCGAGCGGCCGATGTGGGACTACTTCCTGTCGATCCCCGAACTGGATCGCGACCTGTTGCCGGCGGACACCGTCAAGGGCGCCCAGTCACGCCAGCCGCTGTTCGAGTTCAGCGGCGCGTGCCTCGGGTGCGGCGAGACGCCGTACATCAAGCTGGTCACGCAACTGTTCGGCGATCGGATGATCGTTGCGAATGCAACAGGTTGCTCGTCGATCTACGGCGCGAACCTTCCGACGACGCCGTACACGACGAACTCGGCCGGGCACGGCCCGGCCTGGGCGAACTCGCTGTTCGAAGACAACGCCGAGTTCGGGCTCGGGATCCGGCTGGGGGTCGAGGCCCAGGCCCGCGAAGCGCGCCTGTTGCTGGGAGCGCTCGCCGATCGGCTCCCGGCAGCGCTGGTCGACGCGCTGCTGAACGCCGACCAGTCGACGCAGGCAGGTCTCGACGCCCAGCGCGAACGCGTCGCCCGACTGGTCACCGCGCTCGACGCGCTGGGTACGCCGGCGGCGACGCACCTCTCCTCGCTCGCCGGCGCGCTGGTCGACAAGGGCGTCTGGATCATCGGCGGCGACGGGTGGGCCTACGACATCGGGTTCGGCGGGTTGGACCACGTGCTCTCCAGCGGACGCAACGTCAACGTCCTCGTGCTCGACACCGAGGTCTACTCGAACACCGGCGGCCAGGCGTCGAAGGCCACGCCGCGCGGCGCGGTCGCCAAGTTCGCCGCCTCGGGCAAGACGTCGGGCAAGAAGGATCTGGGGGCGATCGCCCGCAGCTACGGCAACGTCTACGTCGCCCAGATCGCGATGGGTGCCAACGACCTGCAGACCACACGGGCGCTGCTCGAGGCCGAGGCCTGGCCGGGCCCGAGTCTGGTGATCGCCTACTCGACGTGCATCGCCCACGGCATCGACATGAGCAAGTCGATGAGCCACCAGAAGGATGCCGTGCGCAGCGGGTACTGGCCGCTGTACCGCTATAGCCCCGGCGAGGCCGAGCACACCCGGCCGTTCAAGCTGGACTCTGCCGAACCGTCGATCCCGGTCGGCGAGTTCATCGCCGGCGAGGCACGCTTCGCCGTGCTCAGCCGAACCCACCCCGACCACGCCCGCGAGCTGGACGCGATGCTGCAAGCGGACGCCGACGAGCGCTGGCGCTACTACTCCCAGTTGGCCGGCGTGGAACGCACCGTCACGGTGCGCCACGCCGACGCATCGGCCGGCGAGCCCGTCCCCGCCGGCGCCACCAGCGAGGACCCGTCATGACCGATCTGTCGACCACCTACCTGGGCCTCGCCCTGCGGACGCCGATCGTGGCCTCGGCCGGCCCGTACACCCGCGACGTCGACCACTGCCGGCGGCTGGCCGACGCCGGCGTCTCGGCGATGGTCCTGCCGTCGTTGTTCGAAGAGGAGATCCTCCACGAAGAGCTGGAGCTGACCTCCGCGCTCGACGCCATCGGAGGGACCAACGCCGAGGCGATGGACTTCTTCCCCGACGACGTGTTCGAACGGTTCGACTCGCCCGTCGACCGGTACCTGGCCCACATCGCCGCGGTGAAGGACGCCGTCGACGTGCCCGTGATCGCCAGTCTCAACGCCACCTCGAACGGCGGGTGGACGACCTACGCCCGCCTGCTCGGCGACGCCGGCGCCGACGCGTTGGAGCTGAACCTGTACCACGTCGCCGCCGATCCCGCCCGCACCGGGAACCAGGTGGAGGAGGCCGACCGGTTCCTGGTCGGCGAGATCGTCGACCGGATCAAGGTTCCCGTCGCCGTCAAGCTGTCCCCGTACTACTCCTCGCTGGGCAACATGGCCCGTAGCCTCGCCGACGCCGGCGCGCGCGGCCTGGTGCTGTTCAACCGCTTCTACCAGCCCGATCTCGACCCGGATAGCCGCGAGGTCGTGCCCAGCCTGGAGCTCAGCTCACACTGGGAGCTGCGCCTGCCGCTGCGCTGGATCGCCCTGCTCCGCCCGGCGCTGGACGGCGTGTCGCTGGCCGCCTCGACCGGCATCAGCACCGGCCGGGACGTGGCCAAGGCACTCCTCGTCGGTGCCGACGTGGCGATGATGACGTCGGCGATCCTGCGCCACGGGGCCGAGCACGTCACCCGCGTCGAGCACGAGCTCCAGGCGTGGGCCACCGAGCACGAGTACGACTCGGTCGACCAGCTGCGCGGCAGCGTCAGCGCGGCGAACACGGCCGACCCCGACGCGTTCGAGCGGGCGAACTACGTGAAGACGCTGCACAGCTACACCGGCCCGACCTCGTTCGGCCGGTAGCGGTCAGGCGCGCTGGACGATCCGGACGGTGCCGCGAGAACCGTCGACCTCGACCAGGTCACCCGTGCGGATCGCGGCGGTCGCACCGACCGCGCCCACCACGGCAGGAAGCCCGAGCTCGCGCGAGACGATCATCGTGTGGCTCAGCTCACCGCCCATCTCGGTGACCACGGCGACCGCGCCGACGAACAGATGCATCCAACCGGGATCGGTGATCGGCGCGATCAGCACCTCGCCGGGCTGGGTCGGCTCGTCCCGGTAGGCGTCGTGGACCACGCGCGCCGGGCCGCGCGCCACGCCGGGACTGGCCGGGGAGCCGTCGATCACCGTGTCCGCTGCGGCCTCGCCGTCGCCATCCACCGCGCCGTGCGCCTTGAGCGGCCACTCGTCGACCGGCGGAACCTCGCCGGCGATGGCGAACAGCGGCTCCTGGCGCCGGGCGACCTCGGCCGCTGCTGCCTGGCGGGCGTGGACACGGTCGAGGTCGACGCTCCCACCGCCAACCGCGTCGCGGAACTCGTCGAAGGTCAGGAAGTACACCTGGTCGGCAGCCTCGAGCGCGCCGCGTTGGACGAGCCGTCGGCCGAGCTCCAGCGCGTCGAGACGCATCTCGTTGATCGTCAGCACGCACGTGGCCTTGGTGCGTTCGCGGATGCCGAGCCACGTGCGGCAGCGCTCCAGCCACATGTCCAGGTCGGGGAAACGAGCGCGCGCGTCGTCGGCGTCGAGCCGGGCGAGCGTCTCGCTGCGGGTCGCCTGCGGGTCACGGGAAACGCCGCCAGCACGCACCGCGTCGACCGCACGGCGCAGCACGTCGGGGCAGATCTCCCACGAAGGAGCGGCGATCTCCCACTCGTTGACCCCGCGGAACCCGTAGCGCTCGAGGACGTACTGGAGCTCGGCCTCGAACGGCTCGCCCTGCAACCCGGCCAGCTCGGCGACGGCCCGCCCGGCTGCGGCTGACTCGGTGTCGCCGATGCCGACGACGGCCCGGCGGCCGAGCTCGTAGCCCTCGTCGCCGTAGATCGCGACCAGCCCGGCCTGCAGCGAGCCGAGGGCCACCGGGCTGACCGACGAGCCGATGAACAGGGTGACGAAGTCCGATTCCATCAGCGGCTGCATCGACTGGAAGCGGGCAAGCAGCGCCTCGTCGGAGCTGGTCGCCCGTGTCGCGCGGCCCTCGACGCGCCGGGCCTGGGCGGCGTCGTGCTCGTGCTGGACACGCCCGACCGGTGGGTCGGTCAGGAAGCGCGCGGTGGCCGCGGCGATCCGCTCGCCCCGCCCGGCGTACCCCGGTTCGTCCGGGGCGACGTACGGATCGAGCGTGATGCCCCCGGCGGCGAACAGCGTGCGGTCGATGTCCTCGGGGCTGGTGCCCGGTGTCAGGTCGGCCAGCCGGCGGAAGGCGGAGATGTTGATGTAGAAGCGCCCGCCGACGATGGGGGCGAACGTCGTCGGGCAGTCCGGCCAGTCCATCACGTCCCACGTCTCGGTGAACGAACGGCGCCACCCCCGTTCCAACGGCGGGAAGAACACCGTCGCCGACAGCGGGGAGACGATGTCCGGCATGATCTCGCCGGCGTTGCCACGGGTGAGCACCGGATAGTCCGGGTCGAGCGTGGTGTCGAACTCGTACGCGGTCACGTCGCCTCCCCCGGGGACGCCGTCGGCGGACCCCGCCGGATGGTAGCCCTGGCTCGGGCGCGCCCTGCGGCCGGGGTCAGGGTCGTGCGGGGCGACGCAGCGTGATCGACGCGGCCGCGGTCTCGATGTGCGCGTAGGTCGCCCGCCTGCTGGCCAGCACGCTGTCGACCACTGCCGCGGCGAGCGGGTCGTCGGCAAACCGGTACGTCGTCACCGGCGGTCCCGCCGCGCGCGTCGCCTGGACGTCCTGGAGCGGCACCAGGTAGCGGCGAAGCAGCTCCTCGTCCGACATCGAGCGATCGCCGTACTCCGCTTTCAGCTCGCCGATGCTCGGCTGCGGCGGCTGCCATGCCTGCATCTCGCGGCCACGTGGGGTGGACAGCATCCGGTCCAGCACGTCGGGGTCGATCGGCGCCGGCGGCCGGCCGAGGTGTCCCAGGACGTAGACCAGGACCTCGTCGGGAACCGATCCGTAGCGTTCGCCGGTCACCACGTTAAGCACCGCTTGGATGCCCATCAGCTGCGAGAACGGTGTCGCCGAGATCGGGTGGCCGAGGTCCTCGCGGACACGCACGATCTCCTCGAGGACCTCTTCGAAGCGGTCGGTCATCCCGTACTGCGCGAGCTGGGCCGTGAGCGTGCCGGTCATCCCGCCGGGCAGCTGATGACGGTACGGGAAGACGTTGTACTCGCGCGGGACGCCCAGCGGATGGCCCTCCTGCTCGGCGACCCGGCGCATGTGCTCGCTGACGCGGCGGACGCGATCCATGTCGATCGACGTGGTGTGGCCGCTCCAGCGGAGGTTCTCGACGGTCTGCTCGGTGGACGGCAGCGACGGGCCGTTGGCCAGCGGGCCGGGCGCGGTGTGCAGGACGCGTACGCCGGCGTCGGCGGCGATCAGGTAGTTCATCCCGGCCACGCCGACCGTGTTGTGGCACTGGAACTCGACCGGCACGCCGGCCGCGGCGTCGACCAGCGCCGGGAGCAGGGTTCGGGCGCGCTCGGGCGTCATGATCCCCGCGGCGTCCTCGACGTAGATCGCGTCGGTGATCCCCCACCCGACGAACTCGCGCACCCGGGCGGCGAACCACTCGTCGGTGTGCACCGGGCTGATGCCGTACATCACCGCGGCGGCGACCTCGCAGCCGGCGTCGTGGACGATCCGGCTGAGCCGCTCCATCGCGTCCATGTTGTACAAGCAGTCGTACACCCAGAAGCTGTCGATGCCGTGCCGTGCGAGTGTGCGCACCCACAGCTCCATGAGCGAGTCCGGGGTCAGCCCGAACTTGGCGATGCAGTTGCTCCGACAGCCGGACCGCAACCGGGAGTTCGGCAACCACCGCCGCCAGATGTCCAGCCCGGCCCACGGGTCCTCGTGGTTGTAGCGCATCATGCACTCGAAGATCGAGCTGCCAGTCAGGTCGACCACGCGGAACCCGGCCCCGTCGATGTCGGATGCGACGTCGGCGAGGTGGGCGACCTTCATGCGCATGCCCCACAGGCTCTGCTGCCCGTCTCGCAGCGTCTGGTCGATCAGTTCGATCTCAGCCATGGGCGGCCTCCTGTGCGCCGGCGAGGGTGGCCCCGGCGTGGAGCACCGCCGTCTCCAGCCATCGTGTGTCGATCGCATCGCCGCGGATGTCCGGGTGGGCGACGAGCGCACGGTGCAGGTCGAGGGTGGTGTCGACCCCCGCAACCTGGAACGTGTCGAGCGCCGCGCGCATCCGGTCGAGCGCAGCGCGCCGGTCGGGGCCGGCGACGATCACCTTGGCGAGCAACGAGTCGTAGTACGGCGGCACCACGTATCCGGAGAACACGTGGGTGT
>CAZMHG010000172.1:0-6337 GCA_964565975.1 uncultured Ilumatobacteraceae bacterium
CCGCTGCGGCCACCCAGCTCAACTGGCTCGTCATGGGCGGACCGATCAACGACGCGATGCTCATCGGCGACGACACGATCCCGACCCCGAGGAAGCGAACGGCGCACCTCGATCGATGCCTCGATCTCTTCCTCGCCGGCTACGCCCGCCGCGTCCAGCCCGATCGCCAGCCAACCACACCCGCGATCCAGCGCGGCCGAACCAAGGGAGCACCAACATGACCACCAGCCCGACCTCACTCGCCACCCCGTACCGCGTCGAGCGGTCGCTCACCTCGAACGAGGCCGAGGGCGCGTGGACCTACGCGACCCTGGACGGCTCGTCCGAAGCCCTCGGTACCCGACGTGCCGTCCGAGTTCGCGTGACCATCGACGGCCACGAGACCGAGCTCACGTTGCTCCCGATGGGCGATGGAACGCACATGCTGCCCATCAAGGCCAAGCTGCGCCACATCCTCGGCAAGTCCGCCGGCGACTCCGTCGCGATCACGATCACCCACACGCTCTGACCGGGAGCCCCTCAGCCGCTTGGCCGGTCCAGCTCGCGCTGCGTTGCACGGGCGGCGGGGGTGGTGAGGCCAGCGCCCGCGTCGAGACCGACCTTCCGGCACGACATCAGCGGTTCGGGTGTGATCATGACGACACCACGGTCGGGGTCGGCGCGCTGAGCCCGGAGATGTCGTCGGCGACCCGGTCTGCCGCAGCACCACATGCGGCAGATGCGAGGTCCCACAGCATGAAGTTGTGGACCATACCGGGCTCGCGCCGAACGGTCACGGTGACACCGGCGTCGATGAGCCGATGGGCGAACGCCTCACCTTGGTCACGGAGCGGGTCGAGCTCACAGGTCACCATCAGTGTCGGGCACAGCCCCGAGAGGTCGGGCTCGTGTAGCGGGCTCACCGCGGCGTCCGCCCAGCGTTCGCGATCCGGGACCCATTGGGTGTTGAACCACTCGATGTCGGCTGCGTCGAGCCCATAGCCGTGGGCCAGCGACACCAGGGTGCCCCCCGACGCGGCGAGGTCGGTGTTGGCGTACAGCATCGCCAGCAGGTCGGGTGCGGCATCGGTGCGGCGGGTGCGGAGCGCGGCGAGTGCCGCGAGGGTGCCGCCGGCGCTGTCACCGGCGATCGTCACGTGCGCCGGTCGGCCGCCGAGGGCGGCAGGCCCGGATGCGACCCAGTCGAGCGCCGCGACCGTGTCGTCGATCGCTGCGGGGGCGGGGTGTTCGGGCGCGAGGCGGTAGCCCACGGCCACGACGGTGCGCCGCGTGCGGGCGGCGAGCCGGCGGCATGCCCGGTCGTGGGAGTCGAGGTCGCCGATGGTCCATCCGCCACCATGCAGGTACACGACCACAGCGCGTGACGTCATCTCGGGTCGGTACACCCGCAGCGAAGGGACGCCGTCGGCAGGGTCGATGTCGGTGGTCGGCATCGACGGACCAGGCGGCCGTTGCGCGGCGCGCTGGCGCGTGGTGTCCCGCAGCGCCGCCACGTCACCCGACGCGCTCATCGGTGGGAGACCGGCGAGCGAGCCGATCAGGTCGGCCAGGTCGTTGTCGGCGAAACCGTGATTTGCTACGGTGTTCATGAGGCTAGTATTGGGCTTACGCCCATAAATGTCAAGGACGGTATGGGACGTGTCCGTAGAAGATGCCAACCGAGCACCTCGCGAGGTGTCACGGCCGACCAAGCGGGAACGCACTCGATCCCTGCTGCTCGACGTGGCCCTGGATCTGTTCGTGACCCATGGCTTCGAATCGACCACGATGGCTGCGATCGCCGACAAGGCTGGCGTCGTGCGCCAGACCGTGCTGAACCACTATCCCCGCAAGGAAGCGTTCGTCGTCGCATGGGGCCAACGGCGACGAGATCAGCTCGACGTGTTCACCGCGGATACCGGCGAGTCCCCGATCGCCGCGCTCGACCGGATCTACGACGAGCTCGCCACGATCAACGAGGCCGAGCGCGAGCTCACCGCCGCCTTGCACCCGATCTACGAGCTCGTCGTCGGCGAACGGCCCGTGCCCGCTGCGGTGAGCACCACGCTGCGCCGCGCCCACGCCGCCGGTCTGCTCGACGCCCACACCTCACCCGAGATGGCCGCCGAGGTGCTTACTGCCATCTACTTCGACACCCTCAGCCGATGGCTCCGCCACCCCCACGTCCGCCTCGCCCCAGAACTGCACGCCCGGATCCACCTCGCGACCCACGGCATCTTGCACCACGACACCTGATTCACGCCGGCACCATGCACATCACGCCTTGACCAGCCGAGCGGGGGTTGCCCGTTCGAGGCGGACGAATGCGGGCAGCCGAGTCATCGTGTGGACCGCGTCGAGGACGTCGAGGGCCTTTTGGCCCCGCGGGATGGCGGCGAGCACCGGCCCGGACGCGGCGACACCGTCGAGCCAGAGCACCGGTACGCCGACGTCGAGCCCCAACGGCTCGGTGAACGCCGATTCGATCGATGTGGTCGTCTGCCCATTTTTAGGTTGTCGTACAGCTTTGTCAAGAGGTGCGCGAGCGACGACCGGCTGAGCGGACGTCGTTGCCGATGGATCCGACCGCACTCGGTCTCGCCAAGAACCGCGTCGTCGCCGTCGGCGGTGCCGCGCAAACGGCTCCGTCGGCGTTCGCCGCGACCTACGGGGACTGGCCGCTGATCGACGTCTTGATCTGCTCGATGAAGGCGGCCGCTGCTGGAGCAATGTCGCCACGGCCCCAGATCATGTGCTCGGCGCGGGCCGGCGCGTGGACGATCGGGATCGCGACGAGACCCGGCAGTTGCGGGACGAACGAGGATGCGAGCAACCCGACGCCGAGCCGAGCCCGGATCAGGCGCGCCATCAGGTGGACGTCGAGCACCTCGAACGTGACGTCGCGTGTCAGGCCGGCGGCGTCGAACGCTTCGTCGGTCTGAGCGCGGCCACCGCTCCCGAGCGGAAAGTCGATGAAGTGCTCCGACGCGATTCGTTCGAGACGCGTGCGCCGGAGGGCAGCGAGGGGGTGGCCGGCGGCGACCACGGCGACGAGGCGGTCGCGTCCAAGAAGGTGGCTCGGCAGCTCGTGGATCTCTACGTGGCCTGGCAAGCCGAGAAAGGCGACGTCCAACGTTCCGTCACTCACTTCGCGGACCAGGTCGGCGCTCGCGCGCATCCGCAGGGTGACCCTCACCTGCGGGTGCCGGCCCTGATAGGTAAGCAGTTCGGCGGGAAGGTCGACTGCCGCGACCGTCGGGATCACGCCGATTCGAAGGTTGCCGCGGATCTCGCCGGTCGCGGCGGACACCTCGGCCCGCGCCCGGTCAGCTGCCAGCAGGCACTGGCGCGCGGCGGGGAGGAAGGCTTCACCGGCCGGGGTCAGACGCACGTGGCGACTGGAGCGATCGAACAGTCGCGCATTGAGCTCGCGTTCCAAACGCGCAACCTGGTGACTGAGCGCGGACTGGACGACGAAGCACCGGTCGGCGGCCTTGGTGAAGCTGCCGGTCTCCGCGATGGCGACGACGTAGGCGAGCTGTCGAAGGTCCATCAATGCATCTTGAATCACGATCGCTGATCTGACAACCATGACTTGGACTTATCATCGCGCGCGGCGCATCGTGGAAGCAGGAAGTCGGCCGACCACCGAGGACCGACCGCGACGAAGGAGACGACGATGGACCGCTACACCTGGACGATCGATCCGACGGCGATCGAGGACCTCCACCAGCGGCTGGCACGCACACGCTGGCCCGATGCGTTGCCCGCGACCATCACGCCGGCGGGGACGACGGCGAACCGGGGCCTGCCGGTCGTGTCGGCGAAGACGTGGGCACGAGCGCTGGAGGCGCTGGACTGGCGGAAACTCGAGGACGAGCTCAACGCCATACCGCAGTTCAGCACCGAGATCGACGGCGAGCACCTTCACTTCGTCCACGTCGAGTCGTCGCGCCCTGATGCCGTGCCGCTGTTGTTGCTCCACGGATGGCCGGGGACGGTGTTCGAGCTGATCGACCTGATCGGCCCGCTCACCGAACCAGCCGACGAGGCTGCCCCGGCCTTCCACGTCGTGATCCCGTCCCACCCCGGAACCGGATTGTCCGGGCCGACGCGGCAGCCGGGTTGGGGCGTCGATCGCACGGCGCGCGCCGAGGCGTCGCTGATGGCCCAGCTCGGCTATGACGCCTACTTCGTGCAGGGCGGAGACCACGGTGCCGTCCTCGCTCCACATGTCGCCCGGATCGACCCCGAGCACGTCCGCGGCGTGCACGTCAACGCTGCGACGATCGGGTTCATGCCGATGGGTCCCATCGATGCCCAGACCCTCGGCGAGTTGAGTCCGGTCGAACTGCGCAGGATGGCCGCCATCGGGGATTTCATGAGCCAGGGCAACGGGTACAACGTCATCCAAGCGACCCGACCACAGACGATCGGATACGGGCTCGAGGACTCGCCGGTCGCACTTCTGACGTGGATCGCGGACAAGGTCGAGGCATGGACTCACGACGAACGGGTGCTGGCGAGCGAGCGCTACCGCTCCCGGCAGCTTGCGAATGTGCTGGTCTACTGGCTGACGCGCACCGCGACGTCCACCGCGAACAACGTCTACGCCGAGTACGGCGCGCTCTTCGCGGACCCCTCGTCGTTCCACAACTCCGGTGTGCCCACCGCAGTCGTGGCCTTCGCCGAGGACGTGTCGATCCGTCGGTTCGCGGAAGCGGGCAACACGATCGTTCGTTGGACCGACGTCGATGACGGAGGTCACTTCGCTGCGCTGGAGCAGCCCGGTGCATTGGTCGCCGACCTGCAGGCGTTCGTCGCAGAGATCAGGGCGACGGCCGCCGCGCTCCGTTGACATGAGGTTCACCGCCGAGGAGATCGCCGCGTGGCGGCTGCGGACGCAACGTCTGATCGGTCCGCCGTTGGTCGGCCCCGTCGACGTGGTCCGCCACCTCCTCGGCGTGCAGGCCGAGAACTACGGCCCGGCAACATGGGCGATCGGCGAGCGTTGCACCTCGACCACCGCCCGCCGGACGGATCGGCTCTACAGCGATGGAGCGTTGCTGCGAACGCACCTACTCCGCACGACCTGGCACTTCGTCGATCCGTCCGACATCGCCTGGCTGTGCGCGGCGACCCGTCCTCGGCTGCTGCCGATCTACGCGTCCCAGCTGCGGAACCTCGGGATCGACGAGGAGACCGTCCAACGGGCCCTCAACGTGATCGTCGAGTCGCTCGATACCGAGGGGCCGCTCACCCGTCGGCAACTGCGCGCTCGTCTCGACGCGACCAGCCTGCCGATGACCGGCAACACGCTCACCTTTCTGACTGCAACCGCCGAAGCCGAGGGGCTTGTCTGCAGCGGGCCGCTGGTCGCCGGGGAGCACACGCACGACCTCCTCGACCGACGGGCACCCGACGCCCGCCGGATCGATCGCGATGAAGCGCTCGTCGAACTCGCCCGCCGCTACGTCGCTGGGCACGGGCCGGTCACCGAAGGCGACCTCTGCTACTGGGCGAGCCTCACCCGCAGCCAGGCCCGAGGGGCGCTCGCCGAGCTGGGAGATCAGATCTCGTGGTTCGAGCACGACGACCACCGCTACGCGTACGCCCCCGACAGCGCGCCCTGCGCCGGGTCCGATCCCGAGGTCGCGAACAGCGCGCACCTCCTCCAGATCCTCGATGAGATGTACCGGGGGTATCAGGAGTCGCGGATGGTGATCGACCACGCAGGGCTGACGCCGCCCGGCCGTGAGGGGTCGATCGGGATGGTGCTCGTCGGCGGCCAGATCGCCGGCACGATGAGCCGGGTCCTGGGTGCAGACACGATCGCCTTCGAGGTCACCCCCTACCGTCATCTTGATGCGAGATCACGGACGCTGATCCGCGACGCCGCGGATCGGTACGGCCGGTTCTTCGAGCGGCGTGCCACGGTGACCTTCGCCTGATCGGCCGGACGCAGCGCTTCGGCCGGCGAACGGCATCGCCAGTTCCGAACGGATCCAGATCGGTCGATGCCGTGGTAGTGGGTGAGGCGCGCCTCAGTCCGCCGGGTAGTCGAACACGTCCTCGAGCCGCCGCTGCAGCACGCGGGCGATGAGGAACGACGCCTCGAGCGACGGCGAGTACTTGCCACGCTCGATCGCATTCACCGTCTGGCGAGTGACGCCGATCCGCTCGGCGAGCTCGGCCTGGCTGATGCCGGCGTGATGGCGGTGCTCGGCGATGCGGTTGGTGACCCGAGTGGGCTTGGCGATGCTCACGCGCCCCGCCGGTACAGCACCAGCGCCGCGGCACCGCGGGCTACCTCGGCCAGCACCCACGCGCCGAGCAGTACCTGACCGATCCAGAAGGC
>CAZMHG010000173.1:0-5717 GCA_964565975.1 uncultured Ilumatobacteraceae bacterium
AGCCGGCAGCGGCGCACGGCGTCGATCGACGCGTTGTGCGCCAGGTTCCTGGCAGCGACGTCGAGCGTTGGCGCGCTCGCGTCGACCGCGGCCACGCGCCGCGCCCCGCCCGCCGCGGCGTACACGGTGAACCCCCCGGTGGCGGCGAACACGTCGAGCACCTGGGCGCCGCGGCACGCGGCGCGCACGAGCGCGCGATTGTCCCGCTGGTCCAGGAAGTGGCCGGTCTTCTGACCGCGGCGCACGTCCGCCTCGAACGTCAGGCCGTTCTCGCGGAACAGCACCGGGCCTGCCGCCAGCGTGCCGTACAGCGTGGTGCCATCGTGCACTCCGGCGCTGTCCAGCAGTGACGAGCGCTCGGCGATGTTGCCGCCGAGGCGGATCACGACCGCGTCGAGCGCGCCGAGCTCGGCGGCCAGCGGGACGATGGCGGCGAGATGGGGGAGCCACGCCGTGGAGTACAGCTTGATCACGCCGACGTGCCCGTAGACGTCGAGCACGAGCCCCGGAAGGCCGTCGCTCTCGCCGTACACCCAGCGCCATCCGGTCGTCTGCCCGCCGGCGCGCAGCTCCGCGCGGCGATGCAACGCATCGCTCAGCCGGCCGCGCCAGAACGCCGTGTCGATCGATTGCGGCCGGCCGCGATGCAGGATCCTGATCGGGATCGCCGAGTCCGGGTCGTACAGCCCGATCGCGGCGAATCGGCGGTCGGCGTCGAAGACGACGGCGAGATCACCGGGCCGATGCCCTGGCGTGATCGAGGTGATCGCCGAGGCGTAGACCCACGGGTGCCCGCCACGGACCTGGCGAAGCGCGTCGGGTGTCAGCCGCGCGGCAAGCCGGTTGGGCGATGGCGCCGGCAGCCGGCCGAGCACATCCGACCCGTCCGATCCCGTCGCCACTCGGTGGATCGTACGGCTGCCGTACGCTGACCGCATGGCCGAGGCGTTGGAGCGGATCACCAACCTGCTCGCCCTGCTGCTGGAGTCGCGCGTGCCGCTGACGCTCGAGCAGATCGCCAACGAGTTGCACGGCCAGTACCCGTCCGGGACGGTGGCGCTGCGCGGGGCGTTCGAGCGGGACAAGACCGTGCTGCGCGACGTGGGTGTCCCGCTCGACACGACGGTGCTGTCCGGGCAGCAGGCCGGCAGGACGGCGTACTCGGTCGACCGTGAGCGCTACGAGCTGCGCGGCTTGGCGCTGACCGACGAGGAGCGGCACGCGCTGCAGGTCGCCGTGGCTGCCAGCCGGTTGGGCAACGCCGAGTTCGGGCTGTTCAAGCTGGGCGGTGTCCCGGACGCCGGAGCGCCGGTGAGTGCTCACCTGCCGGAGATCGACGAGCTCCCGGTGCTTCGCGAGGCCCTCGCCGAACGTGCCGAGGTCGCGTTCAGCTACCGCGGCACGGCTCGCCGCCTGCAGCCCTACGGCCTGCTGCTGCGTGGCGGGCACTGGTACCTGATCGGCCACGATCTGGCCGCCGCCGGGCAGCGGACGTACCGCGTCGACCGGATCGAAGGCGCGGTCGACGTGGGCGAGCCGGGCACGTTCCAGCGCCCCGAGGACTTCTCGGCGGCTGCCGCCTTCCCCGCCGACCCCAAGGAGTTGGGCGACGAGCCGACGTCGCGGGCCGACGTGCGCTTCGACGCCCCGCTGGCCAGCCTGATCACCGGCTCGCTGCCGGACGAGGCCGTCGTGCGGCGCGAGCCGGACGGATCGGTCGTCGTCTCGGTCGCCTGTGCCAACCTCGACGCGTTCCGTGCCTGGCTGTTCGCCTGGGGCACGCATGCCGAGGTCCTCGGCCCGGCGCAGGTGCGCGCCGCCGTCGTCGCCTGGCTCGACGACCTCGCCGGCACCACGCCCGGCGCCGCCGCCGTGACCGCGCCGCAGGGCCGGGGCTCGTCGTGATCCGCCGCGGCCCGCGCCCGGTGACCGAGCGGCTGCGGCGGTTGCTGGTGATGCTGCCGTGGCTGATGGAGCGCGGCGAGGTTGCCGTGGCCGAGGCCGCGGCACGGTTCGACGTCACCGAGACCGAGCTGATCCGCGACCTCGAACTGGCGGCGATGTGCGGGCTGCCGCCGTTCGTCGACGAGATGATCGACCTGTTCGTCGACGAAGGCACGATCTACGCCGGCGTGCCGCGCTTGTTCACCCGGCCGCTGCGGCTGACGGCACCGGAGGCGTTCGGGTTGCTCGCCGCGGCGCGCTCGGCGATGCAGCTCCCCGGTGCCGACGAGCACGGCTCGCTGGCGCGGGCGATCGACAAGATGTCCCGCGTCCTGGGCGACGACGGGATCGCCGTCGAACAGCTGACGCCGCCGCTCGCCGCCGAGCTGGTCGCCGCGGCCGAGGCGGCCGAGGTGGTCACGATCGATCATTGGTCGCCGTCCCGCGAGGAGATGTCGCGCCGCGAGGTGACGCCGCGCGCCGTGTTCGCCGACCGTGGCCATTGGTACGTCATCGCCGACGATCACGAACGTGCCGAGGAACGCACGTTCCGCATCGACCGGATCCAGCACGTCGCGCACACCGGCCGGATCGGCGAGCACCGGCCCGTCGCCGTGCCGGACGAACCCGACTGGTTCGCCGACTCGGACCTGCCGTCGGTCCACCTGCGGGTCAACGCCGGCGACGAGTGGCTGCTGGAGCAGTTCCCGCATGAGCATCGCCTGGTCCACGGCGACGACGTCCACCTCGTGCTACGGGTCAGCAGCAGTGCGTGGCTTGGGGCGCTGCTCGTGCGTGCCGGGCGCCGAGTGGAGGTGATCGAACCCGCCGAGTGGCGCAGCCTGGCGGCGACCACGGCCCAGACACTGCTGGCGCGCTATCGCACCAGCCCGTCCAGCTGATCGGCCGAGGTGATGCCGGCCTCGCGCAGCAGGTGGGGGAGCAGCGCGGCGGTCGCGTCGGCGTCGGAGAGCGCGTCGTGGGGGCGCACCAGCTGGATGCCGTAGCGGCTGCACAGGTCGTCCAGCCGGTGCGAGTGCAGCCGTTCGGGGTCCAGTCTGCGGGACAGCTGCAACGTGCACAGCGCCCGGCCGAGCGGCAGTTCCACGCCCGCCCGACGCGCCGCCTTGCGGAGGAACGCGAGATCGAACGGAGCGTTGTGGGCGACGAGTTGGGCGCCGTCGAGCCGGCTGCGGAACGCAGCGAGCACGGCCGGCGCCGAGGGCGCATTGCGCAGGTTGGAGCGGGTGATGCCGTGGATCTGCGTCGGGCCGACGCGGAACAGCCAGCGCCGCCGCGGGCCGATCAGGCTGGCGAATCGGTCGAGGACCTGGCCGTCGCCGGTGACCACCACGACGCCGACCTGCAGCACCTGATGCCGGCGCGTGGACAGCCCCGACGTCTCGACGTCGACGACGGCGAAGCGTGTCCGGGCGAGCGGAACCGGCATGTCGTCCACCCTACGCAACCGGTGTGACAGCCATGGAGGCTGCGCCGGCCTACAACAGCTCGGCAGCCAGGCTGGCGACCTCGCTCCGCTCGCAGGCGGCGAGGGTGACGTGCCCGAAGCACGTCTGGCCGCGGAAGGCCTGGATCAGCACGGCCAGCGCGTTGTTCGACGCTCCCAGGTAAGGGGCGTCGATCTGGCTGGTGTCGCCGGTGAACACGACCTTGGTCCCCTCGCCGACGCGGGTGAGGACCGTCTTCAGCGTGGTCGGCTCCAGGTTCTGTGCCTCGTCGACGACGACGAACTGGCGGTGCAGGCTGCGACCACGCAGGAACGTCACCGATTCGAGCGACAGTTGGTTGCGCCCGACGAGCTCGTCGACCAGCCGGTGCGCGTCGACGTTGCTGCGCCGGTCGGTCAAGGCGACGATCGCGTCGTGGATCGCCGACATCCACGGATCGAGCTTCTCGTCCAGCCCGCCGGGCAGGAACCCGACGTCGGCCCGGCCCACAGGGACGAGCGGCCGGTACACGGCGAGCCGTTCGTACATCCGTCGCTCGACGACCTGCTCCAGGCCGGCAGCGATCGCCACCAAGGTCTTTCCGGTGCCGGCCCGGCCGTCGAGCGCGACGACGCTGACGTGCGGGTCGAGGAGCAGTTCGAGGGCAAAGCGTTGCTCCTTCGAGCGCGACCGCAGCCCCCACGCCTCGGGCGCGTGACCGAGGGTGACCAGTCGCCCGCCGGTCTGGCGAACCAGCGCCGAGTGCGACCCGCAGCGCACGACGGCGAAGCCGTTGGGGAACGCCGGGGCGCCGGGCGCGTCGGCGACGGACGCCGAGCCGTCGCGATACAGGCGGTCGACGAGTCCCTCGTCGGATTCGACGGTCGCCCAACCGGTCTCGCGGTGGTCCGTGCGGTGCGGGCCGGCCGGGAGGTGCTCGCGGGCATCCAGGCCGAGGTGCGCGGCCTTGATGCGCAGCGCGGCGTCGTTCGAGACGACGACGGTGGACCCGCGCGGTGCATGGCCGAGCGCCGCACCGATGATCCGGTTGTCCGGCTTGTCGGGGTCGAGCCCGTGCTCGACGAGGAGCGGGACGTGGACGCCGTTGACCTGGATCCGGACCGTGCCGTCGGACACGCCGTGGATCGGTGTCGGGTCGTGCAGCGAGCCGCCGGCGCCGACACGCAGGTCCTCGAGCACCCGCAGGGCACTTCGTGCAGCGCGTCCGACATCGTCCATCCGTGACTTCAGCCCGTCGAGCTCCTCGATGACCGTCAGCGGGATCACGACGTCGGACCACCCGAAGCCCACCAAGCACGCCGGATCGGCGATCAGGACCGACGTGTCCAGGATCAGCGTGGTGCGTTGCGGGACCGGTGCGGCCACCTCGCGGGTGATGTCACGGGCGGGGGCGGCGGCGTGTGGCACTGCGACTCCTTGGTCTCCGGTACCGCGGTGTCCGGTACGGGCCGGGTGGCTGCCGGTCGCTGCGCCACACGGCAGGCCAAGGCAAGCAAGCCCGACACGTGGTGTGGAAGCGGCACCGACACAACGAGTGTCTGTCTAGCGCGACCCGTCCCCCGCCGCGTGGATGGCGCGCACCGTTGAGCGTGGCCGGCGCGGGCGAACGGGGCAGACCCACCGAACGGAGCCACGGCCAGTCCGGCCGACCGGCTCGCCCTGCCCCGAATCGCGCACGCCGTGCCTGACCGCGCGCTGCATCCCAGGTGAGGCCCCGCGCACTTGGTGCAAATGCACTTTTCGGAATGCTTGTATTCGATGCGGCCAGGCTGTTCGCTTGTGCAGAAGTAGCAGCGGTGCTACTCACCAGCATCGGTACCCGGAGGTATCTCGACCAATGAACAAAGCAGATGTGATCGACGCGGTCGCCAAGTCGGCAGGCGTGACCAAGGCCGACGCCGACCGTACGGTCGGGGCGTTCTTCGACCTCGTGGTCGCCGCCACCAAGAAGGGCGACAAGGTCGCGTGGCCGGGATTCGGCTCGTTCAGCACCACCAAGTCCAAGGCCCGAATGGGCCGCAACCCCCAGACCGGCGCGGCCGTCAAGATCGCCGCGTCGACGCGCATGAAGTTCACCTCGAGCGCAACACTCAAGGCCGGCCTGAACAAGAAGAAGTCGACCAAGAAGTAGCCGGGCAACCGACCCAGGAACCAGAACGAACACCGAAAGGAACATGACGATGGCAACAACGAAGAAGGCTGCCGCTCCGGCGAAGAAGGCTGCTGCCCCGGCGAAGAAGGCTGCCGCTCCGGCGAAGAAGGCTGCCGCTCCGGCGAAGAAGGCTGCCGCTCCGGCGAAGAAGG
>CAZMHG010000173.1:5817-6337 GCA_964565975.1 uncultured Ilumatobacteraceae bacterium
CTGCTGCCCCGGCGAAGAAGGGTGCTGCCCCGGCGAAGAAGGGTGCCGCTCCGGCGAAGAAGGGTGCCGCTCCGGCGAAGAAGGCTGCCGCCAGGAAGAAGTGACGATCCCCTCACCGGATCCGCACTGATTGGGCGGGGCAGATGCCCCGCCCCATCAGTGTTTCTCGGCGCTGGCGCGTGACGACGGGCGTCCTGGGTTCCCCTACAGGTCGTCGATCAGGTGGAACGCCTCCGCCGCGTATGTCCCGTCGCCGATTGCCAGGAGCTGTGCCCTGATGCGCGCCCGGAAGGCCACCAGCGACGCCTGGTCGACGGCATGCATCGTGCTGCGGAACTGGCTGGTGTGCGCCTCGAGCGCGGCGAGCTTGGTGTCGACGGCGAGATCGGTGAGGTCCTCGTAGTGGTCGACCTCGTCGGCCTCCCACAGCAGCAGACGGTCAGGCCGGTGTGGCTCCAGTTGCTGTTCGGGGAAGAAGTGCGGGTCGCGGGCGGCGACGACGCCCTCGCACGCCAGCAGC
>CAZMHG010000174.1:0-4906 GCA_964565975.1 uncultured Ilumatobacteraceae bacterium
GATCCAGCCGATCATGTTCGTGCTGCTCTTCGCCTACGTCTTCGGTGGGGCGATCAACGTGCCCGGCGGCGGAAGCTATCGCGAGTTCCTGATGGGCGGGATCTTCGGCCAGACCATCGTGTTCAGCGCGTTCGGCGTGGCGATGGCCCTGGCCAACGACCGCAAGAACCAGGCGGTCGACCGGTTCCGCTCGCTGCCGATCGCCAACGGTGCGGTGCTCACCGGGCACGCCCTGGCCAGCCTGGTCAAGTCGCTGCTGCCGACGATCCTGATGTCGATCTGCGGGCTGATCGTCGGCTGGCGGATCCGCGGTGGCCTGGCCGACGCGGTCGCCGGCTACGCGCTGATGATCGGCTTCTCGTTCGCCATGGTCTGGGTGGGCGTGCTGCTCGGCAGCGTGGTCAGGACCCCGGAGGGTGTCCAGGGCGTGGCGTTCACCGGCCTGTTCCCGGTGACGTTCATCGCGTCCACGTTCGTCCCGCCCACGAGCATGCCCGGCGTCCTGAAGACCGTCGCCAGGTGGAATCCGGTCTCGACCCTGTCCGATGCGCTGCGCAAGTTGTTCGGCAACCCCTACACGCCCGGGGTCGCCGGCGACCCGTGGCCGACGCGTCACCCCGTCGCCTACACGTTGATCTGGCTCGTGGCGATCATCGCCGTGTGCGCTCCGCTGGCCGTGCGCGCCTACCGCCGCACCCTGGCCAGCTGACGCCCGCTGCCCAGCCTGGCCGGCTCGCGGCCGGCCGGCACGGTGACGCGGCTACTCGAAGCGCACGCCGACGGTGCCGAGGTGCTGGACCCGGTTCGTCACGTTGTCGCCGGCCTGCACCGCGACCGCTTCGGTGGCCCCACCGCTGAGCACCAGGCTGCCGGCCGGCAGCGCCGCGCCGGAGGCGGCGAGGTGCTTGCACAGGGCGACGATCGAGGCAGCCGGATGGTTCATCACCGACGCGCCGGCGGCAGTGGCGACCAGCGAACCGTTCTTGTGCATCACGATCCCGAGCAGCCGCAGGTCCAGACCGGCGGGCCGGCGTGGCGCGCCGCCGACGACGTACCTGGCCGCCGAGGTGTTGTCGGCGATCACGCTCGGCAGGTCGAACTTGAAGTCGCGGTACCGCGAATCGATCACCTCGAGCGCCGGCATCACGAAGTCGGTCGCGGCGAGGACCTCGTCGATCGTCACGTCGCCGCCGAGCTCGCGGCTGGTGACGAAGGCGATCTCGGGTTCGACCTTCGGGTGGATCAGCGTGGAGGTGTCGACCACCCCGCCGTCGGGCACGCAGGTGTCGCCGATCAGCACACCCCAGCCGGGCACGTCGACGCCCATCTGGCGCATCTTCGCCTTGCTCGTCAGCCCGCCCTTGTACCCGGCGACGGGCCGGCCGGCGGCCGTCCAGCGGGCGACCAACTCGGCCTGTACGGCGTACCCGTCGTCGACGGTCATGTCGGGGTATTGATCGGTCAGCCGGACGATGTCGGTCGCCGTGTCCTGGGCGTTCTGGACGATGTCGGCCAGGTCGCGCACTGCGTCGGGTGAGAGTGCCATGGTTCCTCCTGGGTCCGGTCAGTCGAAGGTGACGGTGCAGGTGCCGAGGTCACCGAAGCTGCACGAGATGGTCTGCGGTTCGGACAGCGGCGCCATCACCGACAGCGAACCGGTGAGGATCGTCTCGCCGGCCCGGAACGGGATGCCCAAGCGGCCCAGCGTGTTGGCCAGCCAGGCGAGCGAGTTGACCGGCGAGCCCTGAACGGCCGCACCCGCACCGGTGGCGAACAGCTCGGCACCGGCCCCCGGCCTGGTGACGTCGATCGCCATCCCGACGGTGGTCAGGTCGACGTCGAAGGGATCCATCGGCCGGTCGCCGAGCACGTACACGCCGCACGAGGCGTTGTCCGCCACGGTGTCGACGATCTTGATGTCCCAGTTGTCGATGCGCGAGTCGACGATCTCGAAGCACGGCACGACGTAGTCGGTGGCGCGCAGCACGTCGACCGCGGTCACCCCGGGGCCGACGAGGTCGCGCTTGAGCACGAAGGCGATCTCGCCCTCGGCCTTCGGCTGGATCAACGAGGACAACGGGATCGTGTCGCCGTTGGTGAACACCATCCCGTCGAGGAGGATGCCGAAGTCGGGCTCGAACACGCCGAGCGCGGCTTGCACGGGCGCCGAGGTGACCCCGATCTTCTTGCCGACGACGCGTTCGCCGGCATCGATGCGCCGCTGGACCATGCGCGACTGGATCGCGTATGCCGCGACGACGTCGAGGCCGGGGACCCGGTCGCGCAGGTTGGGCACCGTGGTGTTGCCCAGGAAGGCGTCGTACAACTCGTCGCCGAGGCGATCGATGGTGGCATGGTCGAGGCTCATAGCTGGACGCAGACGTTACGCAGCTCGGTGTAGAACTCCAGCGAGTGGACGCCGCCTTCGCGGCCGATGCCCGATTGCTTGGATCCGCCGAAGGGTGTGCGCAGGTCGCGTAGGAACCAGCTGTTGACCCAGGTGATGCCGACGTCGACCTGCGCGGCGACGCGGTGTGCGGTGGACAGGTTCTGCGTCCAGATCGTGGTCGACAAGCCGTAGCGCGTGTCGTTGGCCATCGCCACCGCCTGGTCGGCCTCGTCGAACGGTTGGACGTGCGTGCACGGTCCGAAGATCTCTTCCTTGATCGTGCGCGCCGTCTCGGGAAGGCCGGTCCAGATGGTCGGCTCGATCCAGTACCCGTTGGCCAGATCGCCGGCGAGGTCGGGCACGCCGCCGCCGGTGACCAGGTTGGCGCCCTCCTCCAAGGCCAGGGCGTAGTACTTCTGGACCTTGTTGCGATGCTCGGCCGAGATCAGCGGACCGAGGTTGGTCGCAGGGTCGTTGGGATCGCCGGCCGTCAGCGAGCGTGCGTGGCCGGCGAAGCGCTCGACGAACTGATCGAACACCGGGCGCTGCACGTACAGCCGCTCGGTGCCGAGGCACACCTGCCCGCAGTTCTGGAACGCCGCCCGGCCGAGGCCTTCCATCACCTTGTCCATGTCGGCGTCGGCGAAGACGATCCCGGCGTTCTTCCCGCCGAGCTCGAAGCTGACGTCACGGATCCCGTCCGACGCGGCCTTCATGATCGCCGCGCCCGTGGCGGTCTCGCCGGTGAACGTGATCGCGTCGACGTCGGGATGGCTGGTGAGGAACTCGCCGGTGGACCCCGGACCGAAGCCGTGGACCACGTTGTACACACCGGCCGGGACCCCGACCGCGTTCATCACCTCGGCCAGCAGCGTGGCCGTCGCCGGCGTCTCCTCGCTCGGCTTGACCACGACGGTGTTGCCACAGGCGAGCGCCGGTGCGACCTTCCACGTCATCAGCAGCAGTGGTGCGTTCCACGGGCAGACCACGGCGATCACGCCCTTCGGCTTGCGGATCGCGTAGTTCAGCGCTTCGCCGCCAGGGGTCGGCAATCGGAACGACTCGGTGGGGACGCTCTTGACCACGTCGGCGAAGACCTTGAAGTTCGCCGCGCCGCGGGGGATGAAGGCGTGGCGCATCATCCCCACCGGCTGGCCGGTGTCGGCCATCTCGGCGGCGACGAACTCGTCGAACCGGCGGGTGATCTCGTCGGCGACGCGGTGCAGCATCGCGCTGCGCTCGTCGGTGCTCAGCGCCCCCCACGGACCCGTGAGCGCAGCCTTGGCGGCGCGCACGGCGGCATCGACCTGGTCGGCGTCGGCCTGATGGACGTACCCGACCAGGGCGCCGTTTGCCGGGTTGCGGTTCTCGAAGGTGGTCGACGAGGTGACGAACTCGCCGTTGATCGCGTTGCGGAACTGGGTTGCCATCGTGCTCCATCGTGGTGCGCAACGGCCCGCAGGGCGCCGCACACGTTCCGAGCAGCGGACCAGGGTCACCGCGATCGTCGCGGGCACGGCCGTAGTGTCCGTGCTGTGCCGGCACACGAGGCCAGGGTGGCGTTTCGGCTCGACGACGTCGAGTTCTCGTTCGACACGTGGTCGGACACGTCGGCGTTGTGGGCGATCCATCACCTGGCCAAGTACCCGTGGCCACGGCGTGGGTGCGAGTTCGGGCAGTGCGGGACGTGCGAGTCGCTGGTCGACGGCACCGCCCGGCGCCTGTGCCAGATGGCATCCACGGCCCTGGACGGCTGCGTGATCGTCGCCGGTCGCCGGGAGTGGGTCCGATGACCGGTCCTGATCGGGTCGCGCGGTGCGGCGGCGCGTTCTCCGCCGACGGGCTGGCAGCGACGCTGCTCGGCGCCCGCGCCGGGCGCCGGCTGCTGGCGCCGATCACCGACAGCCAACCGTTGACGATGGACCAGGCCTACGCCGTGCAACGCGCCGGTCTCGCACGGCGGTTGGCCCGCGGCGAGCGGCAGATCGGCTGGAAGCTGGGGTACACGTCGGCGGCGATGCGCCAGCAGATGGGGATCGACGCCCCCAACTTCGGCCCGCTCACCGACGCGATGCGCTGCGAGTCCGGAACCGACATCGGCGAGCGACTCGTCCAGCCGAGAGTCGAGCCCGAGATCGCCGTCGAGTTGGACGACGACGGCGAGGTCGCCGCCTCGTACGCCTGCCTCGAGGTCGTCGACTCGGTGTTCGCCGACTACCGGTTCTCCCTGGCCGACAACACCGCCGACGGTTCGTCGGCCGGCCTGTTCGTCGTCGGTCCGCGCCTTGCGGACAAGCCCCTGGCGACGCACCGCGTCGTCGTCCTCGTCGACGGACGGATGCAGGCTGCGGCGACCGGCGCGGCGGCGGACGGCGATCCGCGCAAGGGCGTGCGCTGGCTGGTCGAGCAGGGTGCGCCGATCGCCGGCGGGATGATCGTGCTCACCGGCGGGTTGACCAAGGCCTACGCGCTCGAGCCGGGTTCGACGATCCGTGCCGTGTTCGACGACAAGTTCGA
>CAZMHG010000174.1:4916-6308 GCA_964565975.1 uncultured Ilumatobacteraceae bacterium
GCCTGCAAGTCCCCATCCGTTCCATCGCCCTATCGGAGACCACGGGCGGAGGCGCCGTGACCGACGGTGCAACGGTGGGCAGCGGCGGTCGGGCGGGCGTCGCGGTTGTGGTCGGGGCGACCGGGGCGATGGGCTCGGCGATGGTCGGCCGGCTGGTCGCCAACGCCGTACCGGTCGTCGCCGTCGCCCGCACCGCGGCGGCAGTGGACGCGCTCGTCGCCGCGCACGCGCCGCACGTCCGCGCGTGCGTTGCCGACATCGGCGACAACGCCTCGGTGGCCGCGATTGCCGCGGCGTTGGACGGCCCCGTGCGGATGGCCGTCTTCGCCGCCGGGCTGCCCGTACGAGGCTCGGCCGACACGATCGACCCGGACCTGTTCGGCGTCGGGGCGAACATCAAAGTCGGCGGGATGGTGCGCCTGGTCAATGGCGTGCGCGAGCGACTGGAGCGCGGCTCGCGCATCGTCGCCGTGGCCGGTTCGCTGGGGCTCGAGCCGAGCGCCCACGAGGCCGGACCCGGGGCGATCAACGCTGCGTTGTTCAACCTGATGCGCCAGTACAGCCTGCTGTACGGCCCACGCGGGATCACCACGCACACGCTCGCCCCCGGCCCGGCGGACACTCCCCGCCTCCGAGCGATCGTCGACGCGGTCGCCGCCGAACGCGGCGTCGACGCCGCCGACGTGTGGTCCGAGTACGAGGCGCGCAACAGCCTTCGCCGTCTTCCGACGGTCGACGAGATCGCCTGGGTCGTCGACGTGCTCCTCGCCCCGCAGGCCGACCTGATGCACGGCTCGGTGATCAAGCTCGACGGCGGCGCCCACCATGGCATCGGCTGAAGCGCAGCAGCAGCGCTGCGCCGATGCGCGGTCGGCCCCGCTCGGGCGAACGCCGGTGGCCGTTGCCTCTACGATGCGGCGGTGAACTGGGACGTCTTCGTGACCTGCGCGATCACCGGCGCGGGCGACACCACCGCAAAGAGCCCGCACGTGCCGGTGACACCGGCGCAGATCGCCGAATCGGCCATCGGTGCGGCACGCGCCGGCGCGGCGATCGTCCACCTGCACGTACGCGACCCGCACACCGGCGTCGGCGCGCGAGCAACCGAGCTGTACGCCGAGGCTGTCGAACGGATCCGCGACAGTGGCGTCGACGTGGTCGTCAACCTCACCGCTGGCATGGGCGGTGACCTGGTGCTGGGCAGCGCCGAGCGGCCGCTGCCGCCCAACACGGACGGTACCGACATGGCCGGCGCAACCGAGCGGCTGGACCACGTCCGCACGCTGATGCCCGAGATCTGCACGCTCGACTGCGGGACGATGAACTTCGCCGCGGGCGGCGACTACATCATGGTCAACACGCCCTCCACGCTGCGCGAGATGGCCCGCCAGG
>CAZMHG010000175.1:0-6271 GCA_964565975.1 uncultured Ilumatobacteraceae bacterium
AGTCGGTGGTCTTGGGATCCCACAACCGATCGGACGGGAGCTCGGGGACCTCGATGGCCGAGCGCTCCTCGAGCGGGAGGACCTCGAGCTCGGCCATGGTCGTCGTCTTGTTCTGGCGGGCGCGGACTCCGGGCGGGAGAGCTCCATGGCCGGGCGGTGGTCCTGGCATCGGTCAGTCCTCCGCCATCCGGCGGGCGTGCTCGAGGCCGGCCTCCTCGGCGGCCTCCGCGTCGACGCGGGCCTGAGCGGGCTTCCAAAGCTTCGACGCCGGCTCGGGGGCCTGGACCTCGAGCATGTGAGGCAGCAGCGTGCCCCACGTCGACAGCCAGATCGTTCCGCCTTGGGCGAGCGCGGCCAGCTCGATCTCGTCGGGCTTCCACGCGACTCGCACGACTTGCTCTTCGCGGCTGGTGTCTGAGCACGTGATGATGACCTCAGCGTCGCCGCAGTCTTCGACGCCGGCGGGCGCGCGGAAGGTCGCTGGCCGTGGCTCGAGGTGCTCCCAGTAGGCGACGTGCTCGGGGGTGAACTCGGTGAGGATCTGCATGGTCACTCGCTTTCGGTGGCGGCGTGGCGTTCGCAGTACTCGAGGGCGACGGTGCTGCCTTCGAGGTACAGGATCTGCCCGGTCTTCGGGTGTTTCGCTTCGCGGGTGGGTGTGGTGCGTTCGATGGTCACGGTGCCGGGCTGGTGGCAGCCGCTGGCGGCGCAGGTGATCTGGTTGGCGCAGATCGCGTGCAATCAGCGCTCGAACCCGTTGCGCTTCCGGCGGGTGGTCGGGGTGAGGTCGGTCATCGGCTCTCCTCGGACGCCAGCCACGCCGTGACGCGCTCTCGTTCCTGGAAGAGCGTGACCATCAGGAAGTGCGTCGCGAACTCGGCCCACGACTCGTCGCCCAGCTCCTGCTCTGCTGGCCACGCGGCTTCCATGGCCGTCAGCTCGCCTTCAAGCCAGCTACCGAACTCGCGGTTGGTCTTGAAGGCCGACGATCGGGCGTAGGTGTTGCACGCATCGCAGCCTGCGTCGGGCGGCAGCGGGCACTCGTTGAAGTGCCGCATGAGCGCGGTGAGCTTGTTCGGGTCGATCGTGATGGTGGGTGCGGTGTCGGTCATGGTTTGCCCTCCAGGGCGTCGAGGAGCATGAACAGCTCCCGCTTCGACAGGGGGACGTCGTCGAGGCGGGAGACGATGGCGGCCCGTTCCCGGAGGTGCGGGACGAGCTCGGTGAGCGTCATGGGTGGGTGGCCGAAGTCGGGGGCGGGTGCGATCGTGCACATGCCGCCGAACGTGGTTGGCCTCGGGAACGTGATCATGCCGATCGCCTCCCGGCCTTCTCGGCGACGTCGTCTGCGGCGGCCCACCGGCACGGCACGCACCGGCACCCCCGGTTGTACGTCGCGCGCAGCCCGTGCGTCGCGCCGGGCCCGTTGCGGTCCACGAGCTCGCCGTCACCATCGAGGCGTGCGATGTGACGCAGGAGGGCCTGCTGCCAGTACTCGGGGATCGCACGGCCTTTGACCCAGGCGCGGCGAAGGTTGCGCATCTCGTCGCCGCCAGCACCACCCCAGATGCCCTCCGATTCGTTGCGTTCGAGGGCGCCTTCGAGGCAGGGGACGAGCGCGGGGCATTGCTTGCAAAAATCCTTCGCGGCCGAGCCGTGGTTGTCCTGCCCCTTGACCTTCACGGGGAACCACAGTGCCGTCGGCATGTCCTTGCAGACTGCGAGGTCCATCGGGTTCGGTACGGTCATGCTGCCCTCGCTTCCTGCTGGGCCAGGACCGCAGTGATGCAGTCGCTGACGATCCGGTCGACAGGTACCCCTGCTTCGCTGGCGGCCGGCACGCCGAGCGGCTGTAGCCGTTGCGCCTGACCCCGAACTCGGTGCGGGGCTTCGTCTCGCCGCACTTCGGGCAGCGCTTGATGCGCGTATCGTTCATGGTGATGGCATCCCTTCCACGGATGTTGTCCAGGGCCGGGGCTGTTGACGCAGCGCCCGGCCCACTCATTGTAGCGGTCACGATGCGGCCTGTTCGAGCAGCTCGCGCTGTTGACGGCGCCAGCCGATCGGGTGTCCCAGATGCCAGCAGTGCCCGCCCCGCACGCACTTGTAGGCGTAGATCGGCTCCCCCGTCGACCTCGCCTCGACTGCTGCTGTCGCCTTCGCCAGCTTCCGCGACGAGTAGGCGAGCTTCCCGCAGCCACACCGGCCCACCCGCACGACCTTCGTACGCAGCACCTTGCCGCCGTCGAGCACCACGACCCGGGGCCTCACTGCCCTGCCCCCCGGTCGCCCTCAGGTGGCGGTTCCGGTGGTCCTGGCTCCGGCGGCTCGCCCGGGCCGGCACCGAACGGGTCGGGCGACGAGCCCATGTCGGCCTTGATGCGGGCGACCTCTTCGCCGACTTCGGCGTCGTCCCACTTCGGGTTCAGCATCCGCACCTTGCGCTCGATCGACACCGCACCAGCGAGGTTCAGCAGGTTGAGCGAGCTGGCGAGCTCCCGGAGGTCCTCGTCCTGCTCGGCGAACTCCATGCGGGGCCGCAACGGCACCAGCCCGTCGGTGAAGTACTCGGCGTCGATGATGAGCAGCATCTCAAGAACGTCGTCGACGGGCTTCTGCCAGTACCGGCGCTTCCGCGACGTCGTGTCCGTCGACCGGCCTGTCCGGGCGTCGACCTCGGTTGCGGTGACGGACGAGCCGTCGCCCTGCATGCCGAACGACTGCGGCGAGTAGCCGGCCGTCATGGCGACGTGCACGAACAGGTCCTCGGCGACGGCCAGGAGCTGCTCGGACCGGATCTCCGGTTGCATCAGCTCGATCCCGGCCTTGTCGGTGTGCCCGGGATCGACGTTCAGCGGTGAGAAGACCTCTTGGTCGACGTCGAACGACGTGCCTTGCCCTCGGCCTTGCCGTTCGAGGAACTCGTCGGGCACGGTGATGCGGGCCTTGCCGAGCCGGACGTCGCGCATGAGCGCCGAGTAGGTCTCGTCGAGTGCGTCCATCTCGGCTTCGCAGCCAGCGGTGTCCGCGCGGCCGACCGGGTCCTGCCGGTTCTTCCGGGACAGAGCGTTCGGCACGTACCGCACCGCGATCGTCGTGATGGCGGCCGGCATCGTGACACGCTCCGCGAACCCCTCTTCGCCGTCGGCCAACGGTTCGACACCGATGCCCGCGGTGGCCGAGTGGTCGGTGAGCGGGGCCCTGACGCCAAGCTGGCCGGCGGTCCCCTTGTACAGGCCGTGCAGCACCACCGACTCGTTGCCCTGCATCTCGTACCGCTCGAGGTGCCGCCACACCTCCCCGGTCGTCGAGTTGTTCACGAGCTCGGTCCAGAACGTGACGGCGACGAGCTGCCGCTGCCAGAACTCGGGGACAGCGCAGTCGGCGTTCACGTAGGTGAGCAACGGCCGCTCGCACAACGACGGGTCCCACATGGGCCGCAGGTACACGCCGCCCAGGGCGCTGGCGTACTCGGCGGCCTCGAGGAGCGTGGCGACGATCCCGTCCTCTTCGACGAGCTCGTTGAGCCGCACCTCGGTGGCGGCCGCCGTGGGCTCGTCTTCGCTGCCCGGCTGGTCGGCGTTGTGGGCGTCTGGGATCAGGAACGTCGTGGTCTCACCGAAGAGCAGGTCGGCGGACACGGTGGCGATGTCGGCGGCGGCGGGCAGGTGCAGGCGCTGGGGTGGTGCGGCGCGCTGGCTGGTGTTGCGGTTGCGGAGCCGAGCCCAGAAGCCACCCTTGTCCGTGTTGTTGGTGCCGACGCCGGCGTAGTGGCCGGCGAGCTTGTCGGGGTCGCCTTCGTACCAGACGGCGGCCTGTTGGATGGCCTTGTGCTTCTCGGCCCACTCAGGTGGCGGCCAGGCTTGGGTGCGGGAGGTGGGCAGCGGCATCAGCGGTACCTGCACAGCTCAGCGACCACGAGCGCGGCGAACAGGATCAGCACGATCGCGAGCGTGACGGGGAGGGGCACCGGGCCATTGTCCGGGGCAACCGGGTTCACGCCGCCCGGTCCAGCTCGTCATCAACGACGACCCATTGCCGCCAATGCCGCCGCGCTCCCATCACCCCGTACCGCTTCGCGTCCGGGAAGTGGTCCGCGACCTTGATCGGTGCCTCCTCGCCCTTCTCGGCCTTCTTCTCGTCCCACGAGTAGCCGACGGTCTCGTCGATCCCGGCCCTGCATGACTCGTGGATCTTCAACCGGTCCGCCGCGAACAGGGACGCGACCGACCGGATCCCGTCGACGACGGTGTTCTCGGCGCCGCGCACGTGCGTCCAACCGTCACGGTGCAACTGCACGATGAACGACGCCGCTGACGGGTCGACGAAGACGAACGAAGGGGTGCGGGCGCCCTCGAGCCGGCCGGGGCGGGTGGTGTTGTCCGGCGGGTCGAGCTCGTCAAGCCATGTGCGCAGCGCCGTTGAGTACTCGCGGTCGGTGAGTTGCCGCTGCTCCTTCTTCGAGTCCCATCGCCACTCGCGTGCGACGTACAGCCGTTCGTCGACCCCGACACCGATGAGCACCGCTACGAAGGGGTTGGTGGTCCCGTAGTCGATAGCGACGATCCAGTCGCGCATGGCGGGGAGGCGCCGTACGACGTAGCCGTTGCCGGGGGTGGGGTCGAACTGGTCGTAGATCGCTCCTTCGGCGATGACCCATTGGCCGAGCAGGTACCGCTTGCGCCACAGGCCTTTGAACTGGGCGAAGAGGTTGGCGACGTACTTCGCGGGCAGCGACGGGTTGTCGGCTATCTGGAACGAGAACCGGTGCAGGTCGAGTGCCTGGTCGCTGTCGTCGCGGATGATCTCGCCGTCGTGGGTGATCCAGAGGCGGGCGCGGCTCAGGAAGTCGCGCATGAGCCAGTGGTTCGGGTTGTCCGGGTTCGTGGTCGCGAAGAGTTGAGCGCCGTCGATCGAGAGCCGGGAGAGGAGCATGGCCCAGAACGACTCGGGGACGAGGGCGGCTTCGTCGACGTAGGCGCCGGCGAGGGTGAGGCCTTGGATCTTGGTGACAGCGGCTTCGTTGTTGGCGCCGGCGATGTAGATGCGGCGGCCCAACAGCCAGAGCTCGCCGACGCCGGCGACGTACCGGCAGCGCTTGGGGCCGAGCCAGTCGACGAGGACGTCGATGACGTTGCGTTTCAAGGTGCGTTCGGTTTTGCCGACCATGACGAGGTTGCCGGCGGGTCCGGTGCGGACGTAGTCGAGCCATCGGATGAGGGAGCAGACGCTTTTGCTGGATCGGACGGAGCCTTCCCAGATGTTCAGGGAGGCGGTCGCGTAGGTGACGCTGTCTTTCTGTTTGGCGACGAGCGGCAGGAGGGTCATGCGAGACGCAGCGTGGGGTGCCCGCTCGAGAGGAGCCATGTGGCGAACGCGGCGAGCACGACGATGTCGATGAGCAGCGAGAGACCCCAGCGCTTCACGGCGTCTCTCCCTTCATCGTGGCGAGCCACTGGTCGAACTCGGAGCCGGCCTCGTCGGTCTTCGTGTCGTGCTTGTCGATCTCGAGCACCGTCTTCATCGCCACGCCAGCCGCCCGCACCATCGTGAACTTCGCTTCCGTCGGCGGCTGATCCAGTTCGTGTTCGGCGTACGTGTTGTCCTTCCCACCGAAGTTGTGCACCAGGTACTTGCCGTGCAACTCGTCCAGGAGCAGCTCCGCTTCCTCGGTCAACCGCGCCGCGATCAACGCTCGACGCTCCGCGGAGAACGCCGAACGGGCCTCCCGGGCAACGCGCGTGTGAGCGGCGATGGACTGATCCGCCTTCCATCCGATGCTCTTGGCCACTCGGTCTACGCTGCCGACGCCTCGGCCGGTCTCCTTGGCGATCTGTGCTCGGCTCTTGCCTTGTTCGAGGAGTTCGACGATGCGTTGTTTTTCGTCGTCGGTGAGCTTCTTGGCCACGCTCTATGGTCATCGGCAACCGGGTTCACGTTGGGGCGGATGTAGCCGTCGCAGGTGTCGCAGTGGCGGTGCACGATCGTTGGGTTGGGGCAGTTGCACCACCATCGGTCGGGGTGGGCGTCGTCGTACCAGGTGGGCCAGATGTCGTTGGGGTGCATGCCGATGGCGCAGGCGTGGTGGTCGGCTTGTCGGTCGGAGAGGCGGCGTTTGCGTTGGGTGCGGACGGTTTCGAAGCTGTCGATGCCGAGGGCTTCGGCGAGGTGGGCGTAGCCGACGAGGAGGGCGTCGTCGTTGGGGTTGCCTTCGATGCCGAGGGTGACGCCGAGGGCTTCGGCGAGGGGTTCGATCGGGTACCGCTTCGTG
>CAZMHG010000176.1:0-5671 GCA_964565975.1 uncultured Ilumatobacteraceae bacterium
GGGCACCACGTTCCACCCCGCGTTCCTCTACGAATCGCTGTGGAACCTGGCGCTGTGCGGCCTGCTGTTGTGGATCGACCGCCGGTTCCACCTGCGGCCCGGCCGGCTGTTCGCCGTGTACCTGCTCGGGTACGGCATCGGCCGGTTCTGGATCGAGGGGCTGCGCATCGATCCGGCGAAGCACGCCGGTGGCCTGCGCCTCAACCAGTGGATGGCAATCGTGGTCGTCGCCGGCTCGGCCGGGTACCTGGTGGTCGACTGGTGGCGCCACCGCGGCCGCCCCACGGCGGGCGCCATGTCGGCCTGAACCGGCCAGGTGGCTCAGTCCCAGGTGTGCACCGGCGCGTTGCTGTGCATCCGCTGGCGGTAGTCGCCGAGGATCTCGCGCAGCACGGCCACGCGGTCGGCCGCCGTGTCGCCGTTGCGTGCCTGCCACTGGCGGGCCCACCACGCGGCGCCGTTGGTCTCGCCCAGGCAGCGCTGCTCGACGATCCCGAGGTATCGGTCGATCAGCGGCTGGTCCACGCCCCACTGCGCCAGCCCCTGATGGGCGAGTGGGAGCAGCCGGCGGAGCACCAGCTCGGTGGCCGGCACTTCGCCCGACCCCGGCCAGAACTGCTTGGCCTCGATGCCGTGCTCGGCGCCGGCGGTCAGGTTCTCCTCGGCCGCGGCGAAGCTGAGCTGCGACCACACCGGGCGGTCCTGCTCGGCCAGGGCGCGGACCAGACCCCAGAAGAACGCCCCGTTGGCCATGACGTCGGCGACGGTAGGGCCGGCGGCAAGTGTGCGGTTCTCCACCCGTAGGTGTGGCACACCCTTGACCACGTCGTACACCGGTCGGTTCCAGCGGTAGATCGTGCCGTTGTGCAGCCGAAGCTCGTGGAGCATCGGCACACCGCCGTCGGCCAGCACCTGCTGTGGATCCTCGTCGTTGCACACCGGGAGCAGCGCCGGGTAGTAACGCACGTTCTCCTCGAACAGGTCGAACACCGACGTGATCCAGCGTTCGCCGAACCACACCCGTGGCCGCACGCCCTGGGTGCGCAACTCCTCGCTGCGGGTGTCGGTTGCCTGGCAGAACAACGGCAGGCGGGTCTCCCGCCACAGCTCGTGCCCGAACAGGAACGGTGCATTTGCACCGATCGCCAACTGGACGCCGGCGATCGCCTGAGCGGCGTTCCAGTAGGCGGCGAAGTTCTCCGGGCTGACCTGCACGTGGAACTGCGTGCTGGTGCACGCCGCCTCGGGAAGGATCGAGTCGGAGGTGGTGACCAGGTGATCGATCCCGTCGATGTCGATCGCCAGGTCCTCGCCGCGCGCCGCGAGGATCTGTTCGCCGAGCAGCCGGTAGCGCGGGTTCGGGCTGATCGACGCCCACGTCATGTGCGACTCGCGCAACGTCGGCAGGATGCCGACCATCACCAGGTGCGCACCGACCCCGCCCGCCTTGCGCTCTGCCGCGTTGAGGCTGGCCCGCAGCCCGGTCTCGTAGTCGTGCAGGCCGCGCCCGGCAAGGCGCCGCGGCGGGACGTTGAACTCCAGGTTGAACTGGCCGAGCTCGGTCTGGAAGCCCGGGTCGGCGATCGCCTCCAGCGCGGCCATGTTGCGCAGCGCCGGGTCGCCGGCCTCGTCCACGAGGTGCAGCTCGATCTCCAGCCCGGTCAACGGGTCGTCGGTGTCGAACTTGGCGTCGCTGAGCATCGCGGCAAAGGCGTCGAGGCAGCGGTGCACCTTGTGCCGGTAGCGCGTCCGGTCTGCGCTGGTGAACTGCTGGAGCGAGACCTCTTCACCCATGCGCGCATGGTACGCGTCACGGCGGGAGACACGGCGCCGGCGAAGGACCCGTACATTCGTGGTGATGCTCCACCTCCACGGTTCCGGGTTCGACGTCGTGATCGACGAGACGCACGGGGCGCCGCAGCTCGTCCACTGGGGTGCGCCGCTCGGCGACGTCGACCCCGCGTCGGTGGTCGCCGCGCTCAGTCGCCTCGGTCGCCGCCACGGGCGGATGGACCAGGACGCCCCGCTGACGGTCCTCCCCGAACACGCCGGCGGTTGGTACGCCAGGCCAGGCATGGGCGGGGCGCGAGACGACGGCCAAGGGTGGGCGCCGCGCTTCGCCCCGGCCGGCGTGGCGGCGATCGACGGCGGGGTGAGGATCGACGCGGTCGACCCGGTAGCCGGGCTGGAGCTGTCGACCACCGTCACGCTCGGGCACACGATGGACGTGCATTGCTCGGTGCGCAACACCGGCCAGGGCCCGTACCGCCTCGGGCACTTCGAACCCGTGCTGGCCCTGCCGGCGCACGCCGTCGAGGCGTCCACCTTCGTCGGTCGCTGGTCGCGCGAGGCGCACTGGCGCCGGGTCACCGTCGACGCCGGTCAGGCGCTGGTCGCCGAGACGTGGACCGGGCGGACCTCGCACGAGCACCTGCCCCTGGTCTTCGCCGGCGAGGCCGGGTGGGGCGAGTGGTCGGGTGAAGTGTGGGGGGCTCACCTGGCGTGGAGCGGCAACCACGTCAGTCGGGTCGTGTGCCTGCCGAGCGGCGAGCGGTACCTGCAGCTCGGCGAGCTGGTGCACCCCGGCGAGATCGTGCTCGGCGAGGGCGAGACCTACAGCGCCCCGCGGATCGTGGCGGTGTACAGCGCCGCGGGCCTGACGCCGGCCACGTGGGGGTTCCACCGCCGGCTGCGCGAGCGGCCGAACCACCCGCGCACGCCGCGCAAGACGCTGCTGAACACGTGGGAGGCCGTGTACTTCGACCACGACGACGCCACGCTGCGGGCCCTCGCCGATCGTGCCGCGCAGGTCGGTGTTGAACGCTACGTCCTCGACGACGGCTGGTTCTCCAGCCGCCGTGACGACACCAGCGGGCTGGGCGACTGGGTCGTGTCGCCCGAGGTGTACCCGAACGGGCTGACGCCGCTCGTCGACTACGTCACCGGCAAGGGTCTGGAGTTCGGCATCTGGGTCGAGCCGGAGATGGTCAACCCGGACAGCGACGTGTGTCGCGCGCACCCGGAGTGGGTGGCCACACCGGACGGGTACGACCCGGTCCTCGGCCGCGGGCAGCTGTTGATCGATCTGACCAACCCCGACTGCTACGCCCATGTGTTCGGCCAGCTGGACGCACTGCTCGGCAACCACCGCATCGGGTTCGTCAAGTGGGACATGAACCGGATCCACGCGCACACCTCCGACGTCGCCGGCCGGGCAAGCGTGCACCGCTACACCCTCGCGGTGTACCGGCTGCTCGACGAGTTGCAGGCACGTCACCCCGGTGTGGAGTTCGAAAGCTGTGCCAGCGGCGGTGGCCGGATCGACCACGAGATCCTCGACCACACCGTCCGCGTGTGGACCAGCGACTGCATCGACCCGCTCGAGCGCCAGACCATCCAGCGCGGCACGTCGATGCTGATCCCTCCCGAGGTGATGGGCGCGCACGTCGCCTCGCCGCACTCGCACACCACCGGCCGCTCGCACACCCTTGCGTTCCGTACGGCGACGGCGCTGTTCGGTCACTTCGGGATCGAGTGGAACCTGCTCACGCTCGACGAGGCCGGCCTGGCCGACGTCGCCGAGGCGGTGGCCCTGCACAAGCGGTTCCGCCCGCTGCTGCACAGCGCCGACGTGGTCCGCTTCGACCCGTACCTGGACGGCGGTCATCCCGTGGCGTGGGGCCACGGGGTCTACGCCGCCGATCGCCGCGAGGCGCTGGTCGCCTACGTCCAGCTGCGCACCGGCCCGGACCTGATGGCCGCCCCGCTGCGCCTCCCCGGCCTCGACCAGGACGCCACGTACCGGCTGGAGCGCGTCGCCCTGCCCGGCGAGGGCACGATGGCGGCGCTGCCGGTCACGGCGCTGACCGGACGCCAGCTCGCCGTGCACGGCATCCAACTGCCGGTCGTCAACCCCGAGTCCGCCCTGCTGGTGCACCTCGTCCGGCAGTGACCCGCCCGAACCCGCGGTAGCTCGCGCCATGGGCGGCCCGGCCTGATACTCCGTGGGCGGTGTCCGGGGCCGGCTCCTAGACTCGGACCCCGTGTCCGAACGCATCTCCACTGCCGACGTGGTCAAGGTGGCGCGTCTGGCCCGGCTGGAGCTGAGCACCGACGAGGTCGAGCGGATGACCGCCCAACTCGGCGGGATGCTCGAGCACTTCGCCGACGTCGACGCCCTGGATCTGGCCGAGGTCGAACCGATGACCCAGCCGTATGCCCTGGTCAACGTGCTGCGCGAGGACGTACCCCAGCCGTCGCTCGACCGTGACGAGGTGCTCGCCGCGGCGCCCGCGGCCGAGGACGGTCGGTTCCGTGTGCCACCGGTCATCGGGCTGGAGGACTGAGCGTGGGCATCCTCGACACCGCCGCCGCAGTGCGCGCCGGCACCACACGGGCCGCCGACCTGCTGGACGCCAACCTTGCCGCGATCGACGCCCGCGAGGCCGAGGTCCACGCGTTCAACCTGGTGCTCGCCGATCGGGCCCGCGCCGACGCGGCCGCGGTCGACGCCTCCGTGGCCGCCGGCCGCGACCCCGGCCCACTGGCCGGGGTGACCGTGGCGTTGAAGGACAACATGTGCACCCGCGGCATCCCGACGACGTGCTCGTCGAAGATCCTCCACGGGTGGAAGCCGCCGTACGACGCCACCGTCGTCGGCACACTCCGGGCGGCCGGCGCGGTCGTCGTCGGCAAGACCAACCTGGACGAGTTCGCCATGGGCTCGTCCACCGAGAACTCTGCCTTCGGGCCGACACGCAACCCGCGGGACACGTCGCGCGTGCCGGGCGGGTCGAGCGGTGGCAGCGCCGCATCGGTCGCCGCCGGGTTCGCCCAGTTCGCCCTGGGCAGCGACACCGGCGGATCGATCCGCCAACCCGCCGCGCTGTGCGGCGTGGTCGGGGTCAAGCCGACCTACGGCTACGTCAGCCGCTACGGCCTGGTGGCCTTCGCCAGCAGCCTCGACCAGATCGGCCCGTTCACGGACTCGGTCGAGGACGCCGCCGCGGTGCTCGACGTGATCGGCGGGCACGACCCGCTGGACTCGACGTCGATCCCGCAGCGCCATCCGTCGCTCGTCGAGGCGCTCGGCCACGGCGTCGAGGGCCTGCGCGTCGGGCGGATCGCCGACCTGCCCGACGGCGCCGACCCCGACGTGCAGGAGCGCCTGGAGGTCGCCTTCGACGCGCTGCGCGACGCAGGAGCGACGATCGTCGACGTCCAGGTCCCGGCGTTCACCTTCGGCCTGACCGCCTACTACCTGATCGCCCCGGCCGAGGCGAGCAGCAACCTGGCGCGCTACGACGGTGTCCGCTACGGCCTGCGCGTCGACGCCGCCGACACCAACGCGATGTACAACGCGACGCGCGAGGCCGGCTTCGGTGACGAGGTCAAGCGCCGGATCATGCTGGGCACCTACGCCCTGTCCGCCGGGTACTACGACGCGTACTACGGCAAGGCGTTGAAGGTGCGCCGGTTGATCCACGACGACTTCGAGCGCGCCTACCGGCACGCCGACGTGTTGATCACTCCGGCCTCGCCGAGCGTCGCCTTCCCGTTCGGCGCGAAGGGCGACAACCCGCTGGCGATGTACCTGTGTGACGTGTACACGATCCCGACCAACCTGGCCGGCCACCCGGGGATGAGCGTGCCGTTCGGTACGGGTGCCGAC
>CAZMHG010000176.1:5681-6260 GCA_964565975.1 uncultured Ilumatobacteraceae bacterium
GGGCTGCCGGTGGGCATCCAGGTGCTCGCCGGCACGCTGCAGGAGCCGACGATGTTCCGTGCCGCTGCCGCGCTGGAACGCGCCGCAGCGAAGGAGGCCAGGTCATGAGCACGATCGACGGCCTGCCCGGCGACTGGCAGCTGGTCGTGGGGCTGGAGGTCCACGTCGAACTGGCCACCGCGACGAAGCTGTTCTCGGCCAGCGCCAACCGCTTCGGCGACGAACCGAACACGCACATCGACCCGGTGACCCTTGGCCTGCCCGGCGCGCTGCCGGTGCTCAACCGCCACGCAGTCGAGCTGGCGATGCGGATCGGTGCGGCGCTGAACTGCACGATCCAGCCGTGCACGTTCCACCGGAAGAACTACTTCTATCCGGACATGCCCAAGGCGTACCAGATCAGCCAGTACGACCAGCCGCTGAACGTCGACGGCCACCTCGACCTGCCGGACGGCACGCGGGTCGGCATCGAGCGCGCGCACCTCGAGGAGGACACCGGCAAGTCGACCCACATGGGTGGCGCCGGTGGGCGGATCCACGGCAGCGACTACTCGCTGATCGACTTCAACCGGGCCGGCG
>CAZMHG010000177.1:0-6250 GCA_964565975.1 uncultured Ilumatobacteraceae bacterium
GAAGACGAGGGCCGTGCGCGACGGTGACGAGTGGGTGATCAACGGGCAGAAGATGTGGACCTCGTTGTCGAGCGACGCCGACTTCATGTGGCTTGCCGTGCGCACCGACCCGGAAGCGGCGAAGCACAAGGGGATCAGCATCGTCATCGTGCCGATGGACACCGCAGGGATCACCCGCCAGCCACTACGTCTGATCGGCGAGCACGACATCAACGCCGTCTTCCTCGACGACGTGCGGGTGTCGCTCGGCAACGTCGTCGGCGGTGTCGAGCACGGTGTCAACCGCGGCTGGTCGCTGATCACCAACCAGCTCAACCACGAGCGGGTCACCCTGTGCTCCAGCGGCGTCGTCGAGCGCGCCCTCGACGACATCACCGCGTGGGCGTGCTCGACCCTGCTCCCCGATGGTCGGTGGGTCGCCGATCAGGAGTGGGTGCAGATCAGCCTGGCCCGCGTCCACGCCAAGCTCGACGTGCTCCGGCTGATGAACTGGCAGGTGGCATGGGAGCAGACCAAGGGGACGCTCGACATCGGCCACTGCTCGGCGATCAAGGTGTACGGCACCGAGTTCTACCTCGAGGCGTTCCGGCTGCTGTTCGAGATCCTCGGCCCTCCCGGGTACCTCAAGCCGGACACCCCTGGCGGGATCCTCGCCAGCCGCCTGGAGGCGAGCTACCGCGGCATGCTCATCCTCACGTTCGGCGGAGGCGTCAACGAGATGCAGCGCGACCTGATCACGATGTTCAACCTCGGCTTCCCGCGGGCAGCACGCTGATGGACCTCGCGCTCTCCCCCGATCAGGCCGAGTTGCAGGCACTGGCCCGCCGGATCATCGGCGACAGGTGCACGCCCGAACGGCTCGCGGCGATCTCGCGGGGCAACGCGTGCGACAGCGCGGGCGACGGTGTGGTCGGCGGCCTGGACAACGCGGTCGACAACGCGGTCGACAACGCGGTCGACAACGCGGGCGCCAACGCGGGCAACAAAGCGGGCAACAAAGCGGGCGCCAACGCGGGCGACGGTGTGGTCGACGGCATCGACCTCGGCCTGTGGCGCGCGCTGGGCGATGCGGGCCTGATCGGCATCGGGCTCCCCGAACCGCATGGTGGTGGCTACGGATGGCTGGAGTCGGCGATCGTGCTCGGCGAGGTCGGCCGCAGCGCGGCGCCGGTCCCCGCCCTCGCGGTGATCGCCTGTGCCCCGGCACTCCTCGCCCACACCGATGCGGACACGCTGCTGGCCGGGATCGCCGCGGGCACGACGATCGTCGCCGCCGCGACACACGAGCCGGTCGGCGACGTCCGCGCCCCAACCACCATCGTGGCCGGAGGCCGGTTGTCCGGGACGAAGGTGTGCGTCAACGCAGGCCTGCACGCGACCCTGTTCGTGGTCACCGCACGAGACGGTCTGTACGCCGTGGCCGCCGATGCGCCGGGCGTCAGCGTCGAGCGCAGCGAGACGACGTCCGGCACGCCCGACGCACTGGTCAGCTTCGCCGGCGCGCCGGCCGTCCGGCTGGGATCGCCCGACGCGTGCACGGCGCTGATCGACCGCCTGGTCAGCGGCGCATGCGTGATGACCGCCGCGTCGTGCGAGGCCGCGCTGGCGATGACCGCCGCCTATGCCACGACGCGAGTCCAGTTCGGCAAGCCGATCGCCGCGTTCCAAGCCGTCAGCCAGCGCGCCGCCGACGCGTACATCGACACCGAGGCCGTGCGCCTGACGGCGTGGCAAGCGGCGTGGCGCCTGGCCAACGGGCAGCCGGCCACCGAGGCGCTGCTCACGGCCAAGTTCTGGGCGGCCGACGGCGGGTGGCGTGTCGTCCACGCCGCGCATCACCTGCACGGTGGGTTCGGCGTCGACCGCGACTACCCGCTGCACCGACACTTCCTGATGCAGAAGCAGCTCGAGTTGCTGTGGGGTTCGGCCACCCCGTCGCTGCGCGATCTCGGCCGCCTGCTGGTGCGCGACCCGCAGGGCTGACGACGCGCCCGCGCCCCACGCCGGCCGCCGCCCGCACCTGGGCCGCGCCGCGCACCCGGCGCTACGGTCGGCGGGATGGAGCACTATGACGTCCTGGTCGTCGGCGGCGGGATCGCCGGAACGTCGATCGGCTATGAGCTCGCCGCCGACCGGCGCGTGTGCCTGCTGGAGATGGAGGACCGCCTCGGCTACCACACCACCGGGCGCTCGGTCGCCACGTTCCTCGAGAGCTACGGCGGACGGATCGTGCGCGCCCTCACCACCGCCAGCAGGGCGTTCATGGAGCACCCGCCGGACGGTTTCGCCACGCCGCTGTTGACCCCGCTGCCGCTGATCTGGGTGGCACCCCACGGGCAGGAGGCCGACCTGCACGCGATGGCCGAATCCGTCGCCGAGCTCACCACGATGGAGCTGCTCGATGCCGACGAGGTCGACGCCCGCGCCGGCGTGTTCCAGCCCGGATGGGTGGCCGCCGGTGCCATGGAACCCGGCGCGTCCGAGGTCGACGTGGCCGCGCTGCACCAGGGATTCGCCGGCGGGTTGCGCCGCCGCGGCGGCGACGTCGTGCTGTCGGCCGGCGTCGCCGCGCTGACCCACGACGCCTCCGGGTGGACCGCCGTCGACCGTGCCGGCCGGCGGTATCACGCCGACGTCGTCGTCAACGCGGCCGGCGCGTGGTGCGATCACGTCGCCGCGCTTGCCGGCATCGCCCCGATCGGCATCGAGCCCAAGCGGCGCACCGTGCTGACCTTCGCCCCGCCTGCTTCGGTCGACACCGCGGGTCTGCCGCTGTGCGGTGACGTGGCCTCGACGTTCTACTTCAAGCGCGAAGGCCCGCACGTCCTCGCCTCGCCGGCCGACGAGGTCCCGTCCGAGCCGTGCGACGCTCGCCCGGACGAGCTCGACGTCGCCCAGGCGATCGACGTGCTCAACGCCGCGACGACGTTCGACATCCGCTCGGTCAAGTCGTCGTGGGCCGGTCTGCGCTCGTTCGTCGCCGATCGCTCGCCGGTGGCCGGCTTCGATCTCACCCAGGACGGGTTCTTCTGGTTCGTCGGGCAGGGCGGCTACGGCATCCAGATCGCCCCGGCTCTGGCAGCCGCCGGCGCGGCGATCGTGCGCGGCGAAGCGCTGCCGGACGCACTGACAGCGCGCGGCTTGGACGCTGCCACGCTCGGACCGGCCCGCCTGCTCGGAGCCACCCGGCAGGAGTCTCACTGATCCCCGCATCGCCCCTCGCCCGTCTCGGCGAGTTCGCCGCGCAGCTGGGCTGGGATGCGATCCCTCCGCCCGCCCGGCGCCGCGCGCGGCTCGCGCTGCGCGACACGATCGGGTGCATCGCAGGCGGCGCGCACACGACCGCCGGCCGCATCGCCGTGCAGGTCGCCGCGGCGACGCCCGGCTCGGCGGCCGTGGCCTTGGCCGGCGGCAGGCGCTGCGCGCCGGTGATGGCCGCGTTCGCCAACGGCGTCCAGGCCAGTGCTCTCGATCTGGACGACGGTCACTATCGCGGTGGCGCGATCCACCCGTCGTCCGTCGTCGTCAGCGCGCTGCTGGTCGCCGCGCAGGAGACCGGCGGCGCCGACGCGCACCGGTTCGCCACGGCCCAGGTCGTCGGCTACGAGATCGGCCTGCGCGCCGCGCACCTGCTGTGGCCGCGGCACGAGGCGGACGACTACCACTGCACCGGCACGGCAGCGGCGTTGGGCGCGGCCGCCGCCGTGGCCAAGCTGCGCGGCCACGACGCCGACACGATCGCCCGGTCGATCGCCATCGCCTGGGCGCACGCGCCGATGTCCACGTTCCAGCTACCGGCGGTGAAGGAGAGCATCGGCTGGTCCGCGGCGACGGCGCTGGTCGCGGCCGACCTGGCCGCCGCCGGCTTCATGCGCACCGGGCGCGCCGCCTCGTCGGCGATCGACGCGACCTTTCCACCGACCCCGTTCCACCGCGCCGGGGCGATGGACGACCCGTTCGTCGCCTCGCTCGGCGAGGTGTGGGAGACGGCGAACACCTACTTCAAGCCGTACGCGGCCTGCCGCTACACGCACACCGCGCTCAAGTCCGCGCTCCGGATGGCAACGGAGGGCCTGCGCACCGAGCAGGTCGACGCCGTCACCGTGTTCACCCCGCGCGCGTCGAAGGACCTGGTGGACCCGGCCCCCGCCACCATCGAGCACGCCCAGTACAGCTTCCCGTTCACGCTGGCCACGATGCTCCTCACCGGCGGCGCGGGCGCGGCCGAGATGTCCGAGGCGGCGCTCGGCGATCCCGCCCGCCTGGCCCTGGCGCGGCGCATCCGGGTCGAGCACGACCCGACGCTGGATCACACCTATCCGGCGCACTACGCGACTCGCCTACGGGTCGAGACCGCCACGGCGGTGCACGAGCGCACCGAGCTGATCGCACCGGGCGACCCCGGCGACCCGCTGACCGACGAGCAGCTGCACGACAAGTTCGTCGACCTGGTCACGGGCATGGGCGGCGCCGGCGGTGTGGGCGGTGACGTCGGCGCTGACGGTGTGGGCGGTGTAAGCGCAGACGCCGCGATCCGGCTCGCCGGACTCCTGGGCGACCCCGACGCCCCGATCAACACCGGCGACTGGTGACCCTCACGCCCGAGACGTTGCAGCCGCTCACGTCCGGGACGGCGCAGCCGTGCCCGCCGCCGGCGTTGCAGCCGTGCCGGCTGCCGGCGTCGCAGCCGCTCACGCCCGGGGCGTTGCGGTCTTCCCGGTCGCCGGCGTCTCGGCGCCGAGGATCGCCGGCCAGTCGACCGACTCGTGCAGCGTGCGTTCGCCGCCACGCACGCCGAACAGGTGCTTGGCCCGGATCAGCCACACGACGATCGCCACGTTGACCGCCAAGGCGACGACCTTGACGAGCGTGACCCGGTCGACCAACTCGTAGACCTCGAGCGGCACGAACCCAGCGGTGGCGACCACGGTGAGGTACTCGCCCCACCGCCGCTCGCGCCACAACGCCCATGCCTCGACACCTTCGATCGCGCAGTACACCAGTGCGAACACGAGCATCACGGCGAGCTCGCCGTTGCTCAGGTGGGCGATGCGCGACAGCCACCGGTCGAGGATCAAGTGGCTGCCGGCGCTGTTGTGCAGCACGTTCGCCAGGTTCTCGGCCCACTCGCGGATCTTGCCGATCCGTGCCCTGATCCCGATCAGCAGCAGGGCGAGCAACCCGAAGGCGACGGCGTGCAGCGCCTTGATCACCGAGATCACCCGCAGCACGATCGCCTGGCGCAGCGGCGTCCCCCGGCGCGGCAGATCCATCTCGCTCAGCGCCGGCATCACCGGCCATTTCGGCGTCGCCGGGTCGGCGAGGTGCAGCCACATGTCGCAGCGCAGGCAGCGCACGAAGCGCACGCCGTCGGGCATCTCCACGCCGAGAGCCGCGTCGGCGGCGGTCAGCGCGCCGACCTCCGCTGCCGGGCAGGCGTGCCCGACGATCGAGCAGACCCAGGTCTCGTAGTGCCAGTGCTTCGGTGGAATCCGGATCACGCGCCCGCACGCTACCCGTCGGCATCGGCCGCCAGATTGACGCTTTGTAAGCTTCGCGCCGCCGGCGGGGTGCTCCCGTCGCACGAGGGTGGAGGGACCCATGACGCTTGCCGAACGATTGAACCGGTTGGGAACCGAGACCGCGTTCAGCGTCTCCCTCGCCGCGTCGGAGTGGGGTGCCAGGGGCAACCGGATCTACCCGTTCCACCTCGGCGACCTCAACCTGGCCACGCCGGCGAACATCGTCGCGGCGATGGACCAGGCGATCGCCGAGGGCAAGACCGGCTACTGCGCGGCAGCAGGCATCGCCCCGCTGCGCGAGGCGTTGGCCGACGACGTGGGGAGCCGGCGTGGGCTGTCGATCGATCCGGGCCAGGTCGTCGTCCAGCCGGGTGGCAAGCCGGTGATCTCCAAGTTCATCCAGAGCGTGATGAACCCTGGCGAGGCGGTCCTCTACCCGAACCCTGGCTACCCGATCTACGAGAGCCAGATCGAGTACTTCGGCGGCGTGGCCAAGCCGTATCGCTACGTGCCGTCGGCTACCGGGTTCGCCATCGACCTCGACCTGGTCCGTTCGCTGATCACGCCGACGACCCGCGCGATCATCTACAACGACCTGCAGAACCCGATCGGCGCCGAATCCACCGCGGCAGAGCGCGAGGCGGTCGCTGCGTTGGCGATCGAGCACGATCTGTTGGTGCTGTCCGACGAGGCGTACTTCGAGATGCGCTACTCGGGCACGTCGTCGT
>CAZMHG010000178.1:0-283 GCA_964565975.1 uncultured Ilumatobacteraceae bacterium
GGCCAGGTCGGTGAAGCGGGCCGGCGTGCGCGACACCGCCATCGGCGGGATCGACGGTCGAGCTCACCAGCGGCACTCCCAAGCAGACCAGGATGATCCCGCGTGCCCTCACGCCCGGCGGCGACGCAGCGTTCATCGCCGCCGGTCGACGGTTTCGTGATCTGTTCGCTCGTGTCGGGCTGACCGTGCTGCGTGGCACCGGGCTGCGCATCGGCGAGTTCTCGAACTCGCGCGGCTTGACGTCGTGACGATTCGCTCCGTCGATCTCCGGCCCTGACGGGCC
>CAZMHG010000178.1:293-6201 GCA_964565975.1 uncultured Ilumatobacteraceae bacterium
AGGCGAAGATCCCGTCGACCATTGCCGGGCCACCCGTGAACACCTCGGCCGCGGGGATGCCGAGCCAGCCCTGCACGACGGTGCCGAGGTACTGCTCCAGCTGCATCGTGGCGATCAGGTCGTTGTTGTCGTCGCGCTCGGTCAGGTCGGGGTGGACGCCGAACCGGCCGGCGTTGACCGGTCCGATCAGCAGGTGATTGGACGCCGTGCCGTGGTCCAGCCCGGCCGACCCGTTCTCTACTGCGGTCCGCCCGAACTCGCTCGTGGTCATCACCAGGACGCGGTCGTCCAGACCGTTGGCGGCGAGGTCGTCGAGGAAGGCGCCGATCGCCGTGTCGAAGGTGGCCATCAGTTGCGGGTGGCGGTCGTTGTGGTGCTCGTGCGTGTCGAAGTCGCCGGGCATGGCGATGTGCGCGACCCGGACGCCGAAGTCGAGGCTGACCAGCTGGCGCACGAACGCCAAGCCTTTCGCGAGGTCACCGTCCGGATAGCCCTTGGCGACGTCGCCGAGATCGCGCAGCTTCTCGGCGAACCCGATCGTGGTCGACATCGTCGCCCGCACGTGGTCCAGGTAGGCCGCCGTCGCCGGGGTGAAGGTGCCCGAGCCCGCGCTCGCGGCACCGCCGGCCATCGCCCGGATGCCCTGCTGGAAGGCGATGCGCATCTTGTCGTCGGTCGTGTCGGCGATCGACTTCGCCGACTCGGCGTTGGGCAGGGCGAGGGTGGCCGCCTTCTTGGCGCGCACGATCGGGTGCGACGCGGCACCGACCGACACGGCAGATGCTGCGGCCGCCGGGTCGCCGGCCACGTCGGCGACGCGGCCTACCCATCCGGTGTCGTAGCGCGCCGAGTCCTGTGCATCGCCCGCCCACCAGCGGCGCATCATCTCGAAGTGCGAACCGTCGGGCTTGGACGAGCCGACCCCGTGGACCACCGCGACGCCGTGCTCGTGCACGCGCTTGAGGTTGGGGTGCAGGCCGACCTGCTCGTCGATCTTGAGGACGTCGCCGGCGGCGATCGCCGTCTGCTTTCGCAGGTCGTAGTAGCCGGGCAGGCCGAACGGCACGACGGTCGACATGCCGTCGTTGCCGCCGGGCATCTCGACCACGACCAGGACGCGCTTGGCCGGATCGGCGATCGCCCGCCGGGCACCGGCCCGGGGCCGCCGCGCCGCCGATGCGCCCGAGCGCGGCAACGCACCGGGCGCACGAGCCGCCGCCATCGCAGGGTTGGTCAACCCGCCGGTGGCGACGGCTGCGCCGGACGCGGCGGCCATCCAGCCGAGCAGGTCGCGACGGGACAGGGAAGCGGACATCAGGGTTCCTCTCGATCGGAATGGGTGAGAACGGTTCAGAGCCGGTCAGGCCAGGGTGAACTCGGGGCTGACAGCGACCAGCGCGTGCAGGATCGTCGCCCGGTTGCGGCGCCCGTCGGCCGACGCCGATGCCTGTCGCAGCGCATCGATCGTCTCGGTCGACACCTCGTACAGCCCGGCGCGGGCGAGGACGTCGGCGACCGGGTCGTCGTCGTCCAACGTGGGCACGTCCCACGCGGCATCGCCGGCGACCTGCGCCTTGGTGAACACCGCGCCGGCCGACAGCCAGCGTTCGTTGCCCGGCCAGCCGGCCACGTTCGGGGGGTCGAACGGCGTCTGGCCGAGCAGCGTGGCGACCCACGAATCGATCTCGGTATCGAACAGGTGGCTGATCGCCGCCCACCACTCGATGCCGGTCCGCGGCCGGTTCATCCGCCCTTCGAGGAAGCTCGGGTGGGTGACGATCGCCTCGACGAGCGGGCGGATCTCCAGCTTGGCGCTGGTGAACACGCCGGCCAGCTCGGCCCGGCGGGCGTCTGACGGGGCGACCCCGACGAAGAACGTGTGCAGTTGGGTGGCGACGAACGGAGCGCACGCCGGGTTGTCGCAGATCACGTCGATCGCCTCGGCCGCCGAGCCGACCTGCTTGCCGAGCAGGGTGACCGTGCGGGTCGGGCCGTTGGCCGGGTCGAACCTCACCGTGTTGCCGTGGTCGTCGATCTCGTATCCGGACAACGCCAGCGCCGCAGCACGCACGTCGGCCTCGGTGTAGGCGCCGCGGCCGAGGGTGAACAGCTCCATCGCCTCGCGGGCGTAGTTCTCGTTCGGCGCGGACGACACGCTTTCGGCGCCGTCCAACCACACGAGCATCGCCGAGTCGGTGGTGATCGACTGCATCAGCTGGCGGAAGTTGCCCAACGCATGGGTGCGCAGCAGGCGGTGCTGGCGGAGCATCTGCGCCGGCGACGCCTTCTCCAGGCTGGAGGTCAGGTGGCCGTGCCAGAACCAGACCATCCGCTCGTGCAGGCCCGACAGCGACGCCGACTGCTCGTCAGCCATGACCCCTGCCCACCAGTGCGTCAGCAGGTCGTAGTCGTCGTTGGTGCCCAGCTCCGGCAGCGCGACGTCGGGCGGCGCCGCGTCCAACACCTGGCGGATGACGTCGGCAGGCGCGGTGTTGCCGAACGCGGCGACCTGCCCAGGCAGCGGCCCGAACGTCATCCGGCGCAGGACGTGAGCGATCAGTGCAGCGTTGTCAGCCATGCCGGCAGGGTGCGCCGCCGCCCGTGAATCGAACATGAACGCCGTCTTCATCGGGCCTTCACGGAACGTGTGCGACGATGGCCGGCGGTGCGCCTGCTGCTCGTCGAAGACGATCCGTCCCTCGGGCGCGTCGTGGTGCGGGGCTTCGTCGAGGACGGGCACGCGGTCGACTGGGCACGCACGCTGGCCGAGGCCCGCAGGCAGCTGGCGGTCAACCTGTATCAGCTGGTGGTCCTCGACCTCGGCCTGCCCGACGGTGACGGCGTGTCGCTGTGCCGCGAGCTGCGCGCCGCCGACCATCCGGCGCGCGTGCTCATCCTGACCGCGCGCGACAGCCTCGGCCAGAAGGTCGTCGGGTTGGACGCAGGCGCCGACGACTACGTCACCAAGCCGTTCGATCTGCCCGAGCTGGCGGCGCGGGTCCGTGCCCTGCTGCGCCGGCCCGAGCACGCCCGCCGGCCACTGCTCACGTCGGGCGACATCGAGTTGGACCCTGCCGCCCACGTGGTGCGCCGCGCCGGCGTGGTGGTCCCGTTGACGGCCCGCGAGTTCGCCCTGCTGCACTTCCTGATGGATCGCGCCGGCGACGTCGTCAGCCGCACCGACCTGCTCGAAGCGGTCTGGGACGCGAACTACGACGGCCTGTCGAACGTGGTCGACGTCCACGTCGCCAACCTGCGCCGCAAGCTCGACCTGCCCGGCAACCCGGCGCCGGTGGACACCATCCGCGGCGTCGGGTACCGCGTGCCCGGGCGGTGACAGAATGGGGTCGATGAGGCTGCGCCGGGGGCGGATCCTGCTCGCGTTGGCGATCGCCGCGCTGGCCTTGACGATGACGTTGATCCCGCTCGTCGCCTGGTACCGCAGCCGCGCCGCCACGATCCGCGCGTCGCTCGACAGCGCGCTGATCACCCAGATGCAGACCCTGCAGCTGAAGGCGATCGACGGGCTACCGAAGGTCGACTTCCCCGCGTGGCTGGTCGACGTCGATCGCCAGCAGATCACACCGTTGAGCAACGCCGACCTGGAGCCACCGCTGTACATGTGGATGCGCGACGCCGGCGACGGGGCGGGGTTTCGCGAGTACTCGCTCGACGGGTCCGCCGCGCTGCGGGCCTACATCCTGCCGATCACCAAGGGCCGCGGGTACGTCACGCTGAACTGGAAGGACTGGACCAACCGCCAGCTCGGCGAGCTGAATGGCCAGCGGTGGACGATGACGCTGCTCGCGGTGATCGCCGCGCTGGGCGTCGGCTGGCTGCTCTCCGGGATCGCCGGGCGGCCGGTCAGGCGCCTGCTGGCCGACCGTCAAGGGTTCCTCGCCGACGCAGCCCACGAGATGCGCACGCCGCTCGCGGTGATCCTGGCCTCCAGCTCGCAGGCGCTCTCCCGCCCGCGCCAGGCCGAGGACTACGTCCGCTCGCTGTCCGAGATCCGCTCGGCCGCCGAGCGGGCGACGACCGGCGTCAACGAACTGCTCGACCTGGTGAGGTTCGAACGCGGCCAGGTGATCCCCCGCCTCGCGCCGTTGCGGCTCGACCTGCTTGCCGAGGAGGTCGCCGCGGCATCCCACGAGGAAGCCGAGGTCATCGCCGAGCCCTCGCAGCCGGTGGTCGTCAACGGTGACATGGCACTGGTCCGCCAGGCGGTCGACAACCTGGTGCGCAACGCGGCGCGGCGATCGACGCGAGTCGAGCTGACCAGCCACGTCGACGGCCGGGTCGGGGTGATCGAGGTGATCGACAACGGGTCCGGGTTCGACCCGGCAATGCTGGCAACCGCGGCCCGGCGGTACCAGCGGGGCGATCGCCAGGGCGACGTCGGCATCGGGCTGGCGATCGTCGAGGCGATCGCCCGCGCCCACGGCGGCGACGTCGTGGTCGCCAACCGCAACGGCGACGCGACGGGCGCGCAGGTCTCGCTGCGCCTGCCGCTGCACGCCGGCAGCTGATCGGTCCTCGCCGTCCTACCGGCACGAACTACGTTCGGCCTGTGGACCGCGACCAGACCTTTGCCGCGCTGCGGGCGCATCGCGTGGCGCTGGCCGAGCAGCTCACCGAGTTGGACGATGCGCAGTGGGAGACCCCGTCGCGGTGCGCCGGCTGGCGGGTCCGTGACGTCATCGGACACCTGATCTCGGTGCAACGTGTGCCGTCGTGGAAGCTCGTGATCGGCGTCTGAGGCTGTGACACCACCGTGACCGGGTCGGCCCGACCGGTGTCGATCGCCCACGTCGCGGCACGCGCCGGTGTGTCGCCGGCGACGGTGTCGAACGTGCTCAACCGGCCAGGCCGCGTCGCCGAGGTGACCCGCCGCGTCGTGCAGCAGGCAATCGACGACACCGGCTACGTCCGCCACGGCCTGGCCAGCCGGCTGCGCGCCCTGGAGAACCGCTCGCTCGGGCTGGTCGTCATCGACGTCGGCAACCCGTTCTTCACCGGCGTGGTACGTGGCGCGCAGGACGTCACCTCGGCCGCGGGCTACACGCTGTTGCTGTGCGACAGCGACAGCCAACCCGAGCGCGAACGCGCCCACCTGCGCTTCCTCGCCGAGCACCGCGTCGCCGGGCTTCTACTGGTGCCCTCCGACGCACGGCGCCTCGGCCCGTTCGTCGACGACCTCGTCGCCCGCGGCATCGCCGTGGTCTGGGTCGACGCGCCGTTCACCGACCGGACGCGCTGCTCGATCGGGATCGACGACGTACGCGGCGGAGCGCTCGCCGGGACGCACCTCATCGAGCTCGGCCGCCGCCGGATCGTGTTCGTCAGCGTCCGCGGGCGGTTCGGGCCGTTTCTCGACCGCGGCCGTGGGCTGCGCCGGGTCGCCAGCGCCGCGGCCGGTGTCACCGTGTCCGGCGTCAAGCTGGCCACGCTCGATCCGCATGACGCGTTCGGCGCGGTGGACGAGATCCTGACGCATCGGCCCGATGCCGTCTTCTGTGCCAACGACCTGGCCGCGCTCGGCGTGATGCGCGGCCTGTTCGACCGTGGCATCGACGTGCCCGGCGACGTCGCCGTGGTCGGGTACGACGACATCCCGTACGCCGCGCTGGGACCGGTGCCGTTGACCACCATCCGCCAGCCGGGCCTGGAGATGGGCCGCGTCGCCGCACAGCTGCTGATCGACGAGTGCTCCGGCGCGGTGCACGAGCACCGCCGCGTCGACTTCCAGCCAGAGCTGGTGGTGCGCGCCTCGACCGTTGCCCCACCAGGCCGCCACCCCACGCGCCGACCGGCCCGCCCGCCCGGCACGGCGAGGTGATCGCGTTCGGCGTCTAGCGGCCGGTGGCGTAGTGCCAGCCGAACCACCACCTGGCGTTCGGGCTGGGGA
>CAZMHG010000179.1:0-6179 GCA_964565975.1 uncultured Ilumatobacteraceae bacterium
GGTCGACCGCCAGCGGCAGGTCGGCGGCCAGCGTCTCGCGCACCGCCTTGCCGTTCTCCCAGCACTCGACCACGGCGAGCTCTTCGAGGTTGTCCTCGATGACCTGGGCGATCTTCCACAGGATCAGCGAACGCTCCGCCGGGCTGGTGCGGCCCCACGCGTCCTTCGCCGCATGGGCGGCGTCGAGCGCCTTGTCGATGTCGGCCGAGGTGCCGCGGGCGACCTCGCAGAACACCTTGCCGTTGACCGGCGAGACGTTCTCGAAGTACAGGCCGTTGGCCGGCGGTACCCACTGGCCACCGATGTAGTGGTCGTAGCGGTTCTTCAGCCGGATGGGGCTGTTCTCGCCCCCTGGTTGCGGAAAGGTCATCGTGGATCCCCCTCGGATCAGGCGCCGGCACCCCCCTGGCGCGGTCTTCGCGGAACGTACGCTGGCGAGGGTTGGCAAAGGGTTGGGGCGACCAAATGGTCAACGCCTGACCATAGCAACCAAATGGTCAGCCCCTGACCATGAACACCGAGATGGTCAACGTCTGACCATCGTCGCGGCGGGACGATGGCGAATCGCCGCCCCCGTCGTGCGCGACCCTGATCGACGCCACCCGGCGCCGCTCGCTGCTCGATCGCGGCGCGGCGCCGGAACTGCCGCGGTACGCCGAGGTCCATCACCACGACGAGGCCGTGCTGGAACGCGCCGTGCGCACCCGCGGTCCGGAGGATCCGTCGCACCACGAGGCCGTCGCCCGGCTGGAGATCGCCCGGCGCGCGTGACGCCGCGCCCACGCTGCTGGCGCAGGTGACGCTCGGTCGTATAGTCGTTAGCCGACTATCTCGCTCGTTCGGAGGATGGCGTGGACCACACCAAGCAGTTCTACATCAACGGGGAGTGGGTCCAGCCCGTCTCCACCGAAACGCTCGACGTGATCAATCCGGCCACCGAGCAGCCGATCGCGACGATCGCGTTGGGCGGGCCGGAGGACGTGGATGCTGCCGTGGCTGCGGCACGTGCGGCGTTCGAGACGTTCTCGGTGACCACCCGCGAGGAGCGCATCGCGCTGCTCGACCGGATCATCCAGGTCTACACGGCCCGCCTCGGTGACGTCGCCCAGGCGATCAGCCAGGAGATGGGCGCGCCGTTGTGGCTCGCCCAGCGGGCCCAGGCCGCCGCCGGCATCGGCCACCTGATGGTCGCCCGCAAGGCGCTCGAGGACTTCCCCTTCGACACGCAGCAGGGCACGACGCTGATCACCCGCGAGCCGGTCGGCGTCTGCGGAACTGGCCGATCAACCAGATCGCCTGCAAGGTCGCACCCGCTCTCGCCGCAGGCTGCACGATGGTGCTCAAGCCGTCCGAGGTCGCGCCGCTCAACGCGCTGCTGTTCGCCGAAGTCCTCGACGAGGCCGGTGTGCCGGCCGGCGTGTTCAACCTGGTCAACGGCGACGGCGCCACCGTGGGGGCGCGGCTCTCGTCGCACCCCGACGTGGACATGGTGTCGTTCACCGGCTCCACCCGCGCCGGCGTCGAGGTCGCCCGGGCCGCGGCGCCCACCGTCAAGCGCGTCGCCCAGGAGCTGGGTGGGAAGTCGGCGAACATCATCCTCGACGACGCCGACCTGGCCGCGGTGATCAACCGTGACGTGGTCGGGATGTGCAACAACTCCGGCCAGTCGTGCAACGCCCCGACCCGCATGCTGGTGCCCGCAGCGAGGATGGACGAAGCCGCGGCGATCGCCAAGTCGGCGGCCGAGTCGATCGTCGTCGGTGACCCCAACGACGAGGGGACGCGCATCGGCCCGGTGGTGTCGGCGGTGCAGTTCGGCCGCATCCAGCAGCTGATCGAGAAGGGCATCGGCGAGGGAGCGACGCTGGAGACCGGTGGTCCCGGACGCCCGGACGGTCTGGAGACCGGCTACTACGTCAGGCCGACGGTGTTCTCGCACGTCTCGAACGAGATGACCATCGCCCGCGAGGAGATCTTCGGTCCGGTGCTGGTGATGATCGGCTACGAGGACGACGACGACGCCGTGCGCATCGCCAACGACACCCTGTACGGGCTGTCCGGCTACGTCTCCGGAAGCCCCGATCGGGCCCGCGCCGTCGCCCGGCGGATCCGCAGCGGCAACGTGCACCTGAACGGCGCGCCCGGCGACATCAACGCCCCGTTCGGTGGCTACAAGCAGTCGGGCAACGGCCGCGAGTGGGGTGAGTTCGGCCTCGAGGAGTTCCTCGAGACGAAGGCGATCCTCGGCTACGGCGCCTGATCTCGTACGCCGTCACCATCCGGCCGACGCGTGATCCGTCGATGTCAGGGTCAGTGGATGACGTTCGGTTAGTCGACCCATGACTAACCTGGCCGCCATGTTGAAAGCACCCCGACTGCTCGTTCTCGCTGCTGCGTCCCTCGGCTTCCTTGGCGTGGCCTGCGGTGACGACGCCAAGCCCGCCGTCACGACGACCTCTACCGTTCCGGTAACGGTCGCGGCGACCACGCCGGCCACGACCGCGGCGACCACCGCCGCCACCACGGCGGCGACCAGCGCAGCAACAACAGCGGCGACCACGGCCGCCACCACAGCCGCGGCCGGCACCACGGCGTCGGCCGGCACCACCGCCGGCTCGTCGACCGCTGCGGTGGCGGGCCACGTCACGGTGTTCGCCGCAGCATCGCTGACCGAAGCGTTCACCGAGATCGGCAAGGCGTTCGAGGTCGAGTACCCGGATGTCAAGGTGGGGTTCAGCTTCGCCGCGTCGTCGGAGCTGGTGACCCAGATCGGCGAGGGCGCGCCGGCCGACGTGTTCGCCTCGGCCGACCAGAGCAACATGAAGAAGCTGACCGACGCCAAGAACAACGCCAGCACGCCCGTCGTGTTCGCCACGAACCTGGCAGAGATCATCGTCCAGCCGGGGAACCCGAAGGCGATCAAGACCGTGGCCGACCTGGCCAACAAGGATCTGACCGTGGTCCTGTGCGCAGCCGAGGTGCCGTGCGGCAAGTACGCCGCGTCGATCTTCACCAAGGCCGGCGTGACGGTGACGCCCAAGTCGTACGAGCAGAACGTCAAGGCGGTCGTGTCGAAGGTGACCCTGGGCGAGGCTGACGCCGGCATCGTCTACAAGACCGACGTCACGGCGGCAGGTGCCAAGGCGGCGGGCGTGGAGATCCCGGCGGACCAGAACGTGATCGCCCAGTACCCGATCGCGGTGACCAAGCAAGCGGCCAACGCGGCCGGCGCGCAGGCGTTCATCGACTTCGTCAACAGCGAGCAGGGCCAGAAGATCCTCGACTCGTACGGGTTCCTCGCTCCGTGAGCCGTCGCCAGAACCGGGGCGGGCGGACCAGCCTCCCGTCCCCGGTTCTGGTCCTCGCCGTCGTCGCGGTGGCGTTCTTCGCCCTGCCGCTGGTGGGTCTGCTGTGGCGTGCGCCGTGGTCGAACGCCTGGCAGTACCTCAGCCACGGCGAGGCGCTGACGGCGTTGCGGTTGTCGATCGTCTGCTCGTTGTGGGCCACGGCCCTGTCCGTCGTGTTCGGCGTGCCGCTTGCCTGGCTGCTGGCACGCACCGAGTTCGCCGGCCGGAGCATCGTGCGCGCCCTGTGCACGCTGTCGATGGTGCTCCCACCGGTCGTCGGTGGCGTCGCCCTATTCTTTGCCCTCGGACGCCGCGGCATCCTGGGCCAGTACCTCGACCGGTGGTTCGGCATCAGGCTGCCGTTCACCACCGCCGGCGTGGTGGTCGCCCAGGCATTCGTCTCGATGCCGTTCCTGGTGATCACGGTGGAGGCATCGCTGCGCCAGCTCGACCTGCGCTTCGAGGACGCCTCGCGAACGCTCGGAGCGTCACGCTGGTACACCTTCCGGCGGGTCACCATGCCGGCGATCCGGCCGGCGCTGGTGGCCGGCGCGGTGCTCGCCTGGGCTCGTGCGCTCGGCGAGTTCGGCGCGACGATCACCTTCGCCGGCAACTTTCCCGGCACCACCCAGACCATGCCCCTCGCCGTCTACCTGTCGCTGGAGACCAACCCCGAGGAAGCGATCGTGCTCGCCCTCGCGCTGATCGCGATCTCGTTCGCCGTGCTGGTCGCGCTGCGCGACCGCTGGTTCGGCGCAGGCGGCCGGCCGGTGTCGGCGGCCACGGCGTGACCCTGACGGCACAGATCACCCGGCGACTGGGCACGCTCGACCTGCGCGTCGAGCTCGACGTCAGGCCGGGCGAGCTGCTGGCCCTGCTCGGGCCGAACGGCGCCGGCAAGAGCACCGTGCTGCGCTGCCTTGCAGGGCTGGTCCCGCTCGACGAGGGGCGGATCGTGCTGGACGACACCGTCGTCGACGAGCCGGCGGCCGACCGGTTCGTCGCGCCCGAACGCCGGCCAATCGGGTTCGTGTTCCAGGACTACCTGCTGTTCGCGCGGATGAGCGTGCTCGAGAACGTCGCCTACGGCCTGCGTGCCCGTGGCATGCCGAAGGCCGACGCCCGCAGGACCGCCGGCGAGTGGTTGGAGCGCGTCGACCTGTCGGACTACGCCGGCCAGCGACCACGAAGCCTCTCCGGCGGCCAGGCACAACGTGCCGCGCTGGCCCGCGCGCTGGCGACGAACCCGCGACTGCTGCTGCTGGACGAGCCGCTCGCTGCGCTCGACGCCGGGACGCGCAGCAGTGTCCGGCGCGACCTACGGCATCACCTGGCGACGTTCGAGGGGATGCGTGTGCTGGTGACGCACGACCCGGTCGACGCCTACGCCCTGGCCGACCGAGTGGCGATCCTGGACGCCGGCCGAATCGTGCAGGTCGGCACGCTTGCCGAGGTGACCGCCCACCCGCGGTCGCGCTACGTCGCCACCCTCGTGGGGGTCAACCTGGTCACCGGCACCGTCGCCGACGGCGTGCTGGTCACCCCGACCGGCGCCCGCTGCGTGCTGGCCGACGCCGAACCGGGCCCGTCGTTCGCCGTGATCCGGCCGCACTCGATCACCCTGGCCCGCGACGAACCGGCGACTTCGAGCGTGCGCAACGTGTGGCCGAGCACGATCACCGACGTCGACCGGTTGGGCGACCGCGCCCGGGTCAGCTTCGACGGGCCGCTGCCGCTCACCGCAGAGATCACCGTGGCCGCGCTCGACGCGCTGGCGCTGCGGCCGGGCGACGCGATCTTCGCCACGGTCAAGGCGACCGACGTCGATGTCTACCCGGCGTGAACCCGATCCGGCTGGAACCGGGGCGGACAGCGCTGCGGACGACGTCGCCCACGATGCCACGACGTGCCGCGGCCAGGCGCGACGATGGTGAACGTGGGACGCACCGACGACGGCCAACTGCTCCTCGGCGAATGGGCCTGCCTGGGCATCCTGTACCCGGCGCCGGTGCACGGGTTCGCCGTCGCCGCGCGCCTCAAGCCCGAGGGCGACGTTGGCCGGGTCTGGTCGCTGTCGCGCGCGCTCACCTATCGGTCGCTCGATCAGCTGGTCCTGCGTGACTACGTCCGCCCGGTCGGCCAAGAGCCAGGGATCGCCGGAGGCAACCGGACGATCCTGGCGGCCACCAGGTCGGGCCGCGCGCAGCTGCGCAGGTGGCTCGCCACGCCGGTCGCGCATCTCCGCGATCTGCGCAGCGAGTTGCTGCTCAAGCTGATCATCGCCGAGAACTGCGGCATCGACGTCACCGGCATGCTCGCCGCCCAGCGCGCCCGCATCGCCGAGCTCGCCGAGCTGCTCGGCCAGCAGATCCACAGCGCACCCGGCGATGTCGTCGCGTTGTGGCGCAGCGAGCTGTCGACGGCCGCGCTGCGCTTCCTCGACCGGCTCCCCACCCGCGCCGGCTGAGCGCCGCGCCGGCCGGGTGTTGTCCGCCCGGGCACCCGGATCTATCGTGCGCCCACCGACCTGGTATCCCCGGAACAGGTGCGCGAGAGGACGACCGTGAAGATCCTGGCCAGCGAGTTCGTCAGCCTCGACGGGGTCGCCCAGGCGCCCGGCGGCGCGACCGAGGACACCACCGGCGGGTTCGCCCACGGGGGCTGGTCGGTGCCGTACTTCGACCCGCAGACGATGGGTCCGGTCATCGGCGAGATCGCCGACCGCTGCGAGGCGCTGCTGCAGGGACGGCGCACCTACCAGGTGTCCGCCGACGCGTGGCCGACGCGTGGCGGCGACCCGTTCGCCGACTGGATCAACGGCGCGCAGAAGTA
>CAZMHG010000180.1:0-6169 GCA_964565975.1 uncultured Ilumatobacteraceae bacterium
TCATCTGGTCGAAGTCGGCGACGTACTTGGGGACGCCGAACGGGCAGGCGAGCACACAGTTGGAACAGCCGATGCATCGCGGCTTGAGCGCGGACTGGACGATGCCGTCTTCGGTTTGCTTGATCGCATCAGCGGGACAGACCTGCGCGCAGGTCGGGTCTTCGCAGTGCATGCACACCATCGGCGCGGTCTGGGTGCTGGTCGCTCGATCGACGCGTTCGAGGTGTATCAGCGATTGGCCGCGATGGGTGCCGCACTCGGCACACGCCTGCACACAGGCTTCGCATCCGATGCAGCGGCTCTGGTCGATCACGAACACCGGGTTGTCGTCGATCCCGAACTGGCCGGTTCTCACAACTGGCCCTCGTGCAGGTCCATGTCACGGGCGTCGATGGTGGGCGCGTTACCGCCGGCGCGTTCGACCCGCACGGCAGCGACTTTGAACTCGGGCATCTTCGACAGCGGGTCGACGGCACGGTTGGTCAACTGGTTGGCGGACTGGCCGCCAGGCCAGTGGTACGGGATGAACACCGTGTCGGGCCGGATCGTGTTGACCACATGCGCGGGAAGCGTGATGGTCCCGCGCCGGGAGGTGACGGTGACGAGGTCGCCATCGGCGACACCGATGCTGTCGGCGAGGCGGGGGTGCATCTCGCACAGTGGTTCCGGGTACTGGGCAACGAGGGCGGCGATTCGCCGGGTCTGCGTGCCGGACAAGTACTGCGACACCACCCGTCCGGTGGTCAACAGCACCGGGTAGTCGTCGTCGACGACCTCGGCGGACAGTTTGTAGGGCACGGCGTGGAAGCGAGCCCTGCCGTCGGGGAAGTGGAACTGGCCGCCCTCGTGCAGGCGCGGGGTGCCCGGGTGGCCGACCTCGGGGATCGGCCAGAACAGGCCCATCTCGTCCTCGATGCGTTGCCACGTGGCCCCGGTGTAGTCGGCGGTGCCACCGGTGCTGGCCCGGCAGAGCTCGTCGAAGATCTCCTCGGTGTTCGTGTACGGGAAGTACTCGCTCTTGCCGAGACGTTCGGCGATGTCGAGCAGGATCTCCCAGTCACGACGGGCTTCGCCCGGCGGTGACACGGCGGCGTTGATCTTGATGATCCTCCCCTCGCCGCTGGTCGAGGTGCCTTCGTCCTCCTCGTGCAGTGATCCGGGCAGCACAACATCGGCGTGGTGGGCGGATTCGGAGAGGAAGAAGTCGATGACCGCATAGAACTCGAGCTTGTCGAGCGCCTCGCGGGTGAAGTTCGAATCAGGTGCCGACACGAGCGGGTTGAAGCAGATCGACAACAAGCCCTTGATGGTGCCGTCGTGGATCGCCTCGATCAACTCCTCCGCCGGCAGGCCCTTGCCGGGGATGTCGGCTTCGTCGCAGTTCCACACCTTCGCGACCGCCGCGCGGTGCTCCGGGTTGGTGATGTCGCGGTTGCCGGGCAGCTGGTCGCACTTGTGGCCGTGCTCGCGACCACCCTGGCCGTTGCCCTGCCCGGTGATCGTCGACACCCCGCAACCGGGTTTGCCGAACTTGCCGGTGGCCAGGCCGAGGTTGATCGCGGCAAGCACGTTGTCGACACCTTTGGTGTGCTGCTCGATCCCGCGAGCGTGCAACATCATCCCAGTCGCGGAAGTGCCCCACAGCTCGGCGGCCTCCTCGATCCGCTCCGCAGGGACCCCGGTGATGCCGGCGGCCCATGCCGGTGTCATGTCGGCCACGGCTGCTGCGGCGTCGTCGAAGTTGACGGTGTGGTTGTCGATGAAGTCGTGGTCGAGCCAGTCGCGTTCGATCAACACGTGCAGCACCGCACCGAACAACGCCGAGTCGGTACCCGGACGCACGGGCAGGAACAGGTCCGCGGTGCGGGCGAGGGGGACCACCCGGGGATCTTGGACGATCAGCTTGGCGCCGCGGTCCCGGGCCCGCCAGATGTAACTGGTGGTGATCGGGAACGTCTCGGCGACGTTGGAGCCGGCGACCCAGACGACGTCCGCGAGGGGGATGTCGCTCCACGGGTTCGGTGCCCGGTCAACGCCGAGCGCCTTCTTGTTCCCGGTCCCGGCCGACACCATGCAGAACCGGCCGTTGTAGTCCAAGTTCGCGGTGTGCAACGCGAGGCGGGCGAACTTGCCGACCAGGTAGCTCTTCTCGTTCGTCAGCGACACCCCGGACAACATCGCGAACGCGTCGTCGCCGTACTGAGTTTGGATCCGTTGGATCTCGGATACGACCTTGTCGAGTGCTTGGTCCCAGGTGATCCGACGGAACCCGCCGGGCGCCGTCGCGTCGCGTTCCATCGGGTGCAGCAACCGGTCAGGGTGGCCGCCCTGGAGGTATCGCTTGACGCCCTTGGGGCAGAGCTTGCCTTCGTTGAACGGGAACTCGTACCACGGCTCGAAACCAACGACTTGGTTGTCGTGGACTTTGAGCTTGATTCCGCATTGCTGACCGCAGAAGCAGCAGTGCGTGTTGACGACCTTGTCGACGGTGAGACCCGCGTTCCATCCGCCTGGTGGTGCTTCGTTGAGGTGCGGCCCGTAGCGGGCGATCAGTTCGTCGTCGGTGATCGGTGGTCGTGCCATCAGCCAAACCCTCCTACCCGCGCCGACTGGGCGAGGGTGACATGTGCGCGACGGCACCTGGGACAGGTGTCCTGGTAGTTGCCGCCACCCTCGATCGAGTAGTCGAATCCGACCTGTGGGAGCACCTCTTTGAGATCAGCGATCTGCTGGGCGCTGGCGAAGGGTTCGCCGCAACGTCGGCACACCGCCGGGGCGCCTTCGGCGTTGGCCCGCTTGTAGTAGGCGACGCCGAGATTGCCGGGCCGTTGGAAGATGTGGAACAGCTTGCCGAACGGCAAGTACATCAACCCGAGGATCACGGTCAGCGCATGGATCGTGTTCAGCGCCGAATAGGCACGACCCTCGAGCCACATGCTCGACACCGTCAAGAACAGACCCGACACCGACACAGCGAACAACCCGGCGAGCGCCAGAAAGTCACCGGAGCGTTCCACCGCCATCGCTCCCGGGTCGCGCAGTCGGCGCCGCAAGAAGATGAACACGCCGGCTAGGACGAGCACCGCAGCGACATCGAGTGCATGGAACATGAACCAGCCGATGATGCTCTCCGCGTCGAACTTCAAGGTGCCGACACGCGACAGGTACACCTGGTAGTGGTCGGCGCGTTGGCCCACGCTCTCGAAGTGCAGCAGGCCCAACGTCAACGGGATCGTCACCAGTCCGGCAAGGATGCACCCCCAGAACACCAGCTGGTGGGCGAGCCAGCGAGCACGCGAGCGGCGACGAATGAAACCTTGGGCGAGGAGATGGGTGGCGACCAACGATGGCAATGCGGCGGCGTTGCGCGCCTTGCGTTGACGGAACGCATCCCACCCGCGCCGGTTGAGCATCGCCGTCGGTGGGCGACGCAACCAGACTGCGTAGCGGTAGGCGACGCCGAACACAGCGAACACGACACCGAACAGGTAGCCGACCAATGCGGCGTCGAACCACACCAGTCGGTCGCTGCCGATGAACGTCAACGCGATCACGATCGCGACACCGACCGCACCCCAGGTCAACCCGCGGCGGTCCAGATGGTTGGGCGAGCGACTCACACCCGAACCCTAGATCCGTCGGCGGCGTCCATCAGCCAAGCAGACTCATGCGCCATCGGGGCGCCGCCACGTCGGTTCGATCGGCTGCGCGCCGTCAGCTGAGACCCCCGAGAGCAGCCGCTCCATCGCTGCCGCCATCTTGCGTCCGCGGCCCTTGGCGATCTCGGCGTGGGGCCCCTGGAACGAGACGTCGATGGTGTCACAGAACAGCGCGACCCACCGTTGGTAATGCGCGTGCGACAGCGGTGTCCGCGCATGGACAGGTTCATGCGCTCGCAGCGGTTGCCCGTCATAGCCGGGCTGACCCAGCAGCTGCCAGGCCCAGAAGTCGATCAACGTCGCGACATGTGAATTCCAGTTCACGTGGGCCGCCTCGAACACCGGGCCGAGCAGATCGTCCATTGCCGCGTCCCGGTAGAAGTTGCGCACCAGCAGGTCGATGTCGGCACGATCGACGATGTCGGCGCGCGCGTCGTCGAACAGGTGGCTCCAGCAGGGTGGATCGCCGCCCTCGGACACGGGCACTGGGTCCGTTCTCGCCGTCATCATCGAGCAACGGTGTCCGCTCGCTCGGCCTCCAGCCGCACCACCAGCGGGAACAGCACGTTGTTCTCCTTGTGGATGTGCAGATGGGTATCGGCTTCGATCTCGGCCATCGCCGAGAAGCACGCCGCGTAGGTCGCGCAACCGTCGGCTGGCGGGGTGTACCCATCGGTCAGACGGCGAAGCGAGGCCAGCAGATCGCCAACCGCGTCGTGCTCGCTGAGCATCACCGAGATCGGATTGCGTAACGAGCCGCAATGAAACGACGGCGCGCCGGTCGAGACGGCGAGCTCGCGGATCATCGGGAACAGCACGCGCTCCTCCTTCATCAAGTGCGGTTCCAGGTCTGCCCGCACCTTGGCGAAGCACACGGCGACGTCGACCAGTTCGGGATGGCGTGCCCCATGAACCGTCACGATCTTGTCGACCAGCGTCGTCACCCGGGGCAGCTCCTCCCACAGGAAGCGGTGATGAGTGGCCTCGAGGTGATCGACGAGCACATCGGCCGTCATCGTGGTCCACTGGGCGGGCTCGGCCGTCGCTGACAGCGCAGACAGTTCGGCGACCGTCGCCGACGGATCGAGACCGACCAGAGTGCACGCCTCGTCGATCGTGCGGCCACCGCCACAGCAGTAGTCCAAGCCCCGCCTCTCGAACTCGCGGGCGACCTGCGGGAACGCGTCCACCGCCTCCGCCAACGTCATCGACGCCTCGAGCTGGCTCATGATCTCCTCCTTGTCTGCTTCCACTTCGGTTACGGCTTCGTTCGCGGCTTCGTTCACCACAGCACTCCGGCCGCTGTCAGCCCGACCAGTGCCAGGCCCAACGCCATCTGGCGCACGCCGAGTCGCTTGGCGGGAACCGGGGCCCGTCGGACCCACACAGACTGCGCGACCGCGAGCACCACGACGCCTACCAGACCCGGGACCAACCTCCGGTCAGCGATGACCGCGACCGTGGCCATTGCGACGGCGACCACCTGGGCCAGATCGCTGTGCCACGCCGGGCGGCCCTGACGTCCAAGAAGCCGGAAGATCTGCACACGGACGAACGGGATCGCGCCGATCGCGCGAGCCGCCAATACCAGCCACAGTCCAATCGCAAGCCGAGCCGAACGGTCGCCTGCGAGCACGATAGAAGCGGCGACAGCAGCGATACCAACGGCCCCGCACAGCTCCGGGACCAGCCGTCGACCACGACTGCGGATCTCGAACGACAACTCGATCGCCACCAACGGCCCAGCCACCAACACCGGCATCAACCACGACCAGCCCGCCGACGAGATCGCCACCGCAACAGCAACAGCGAGCACCGCCGCCTCGACGATCGCGATCCGCAGTGCAAGCCGCGACCGGTCCAGCCAGCGGCCCCGACGGACGTCGACCGCCACCAATTTGGCCGGCGTTCGCAACAAGAACGCGCTGAACGCGGCGATGCCCAGCGCCACTCCGGCGGTCGACCAGGCGACGAGCAGACCGAGGAGCACCGGTTCCAGCGTCAACCCCCAGCCACCGTGTTCGCTCGGCATCGCCGCTGCACGCCAAACCGCGCGCTCTCGCACGACGTGCTCCGTCTGCGTTGCCGTCATCACGCCACCGCCGATTCGACGCCTGACATCAGTGTCGACTGCAGCACCCCGACCAGTTCGTTGCGGGCCACCATCCAGGCCACGTGCAACACGCACGGATCGGCGGCCTCACACGGGCGATCGGCCACCACACAGCGCCCGATGTCGGTTGCCCCGTCCACTGCCTCGATCACCTGCAACACGTTGACGTCGCTGAGCGGAACCCGGCAGCGGTACCCGCCGGTCGGACCGGGATCGGACTGCACCCACCCTGCGCGTACCAGCGGCCCCAGCACCTGGGGCACGAACGAGACCGTGGTCCCCAGGTCCTCAGCCAGCACCGACGCCTTCACACGTCCGGGTGACCTCCCCAGCAGGGCCAACGCCCGAATCGCCAACTCGGCCCGACGCGTGATCTCCAGTCGCACACTGTGAGACT
>CAZMHG010000181.1:0-6168 GCA_964565975.1 uncultured Ilumatobacteraceae bacterium
TGCCGCGGCGGGATCGCCGGTGACGCACAGCGTGCCGTCCTGGGCGCTGAAGCTGGCCGATTGCAATGCCGCGCCGAGGGCGACGGAGGCCTTGGTGCGCAGGTCCGACTCGATGCGCGAGTTGGTGTTCCACACGCCGAGGGCGAGCAGCACCGGTGCACCGAGCAACGGCCACAGGACACGCCGGCGATACGGCTCGTGGCGCACGACGTCGGTCACCGTCGTCGAGATGTCGCGTGACATGCCGTGTGACATCTCGGTCCCTGGACGTGACATCTCGGTCCCGGGACCACCCGCCTCGCCGGACTCGTCGCCAGGCCGCGCGGACGCGTCTCCGTCGGTTGGCATGCGGCAAGTATGTCGTACCAGGTCCGCCGAAGTGCGTCATTCGCCGCAGCCCCACGCGGCGCCGCAGCGTCCCGGTCGCCCGCCCAGGCATCGTTAGGGTGCAGCGATGGCGGCGGAGCACCTGACGACCGAGCGAGTGGGACACACCCTGGTCGTGACGATGAACCGACCCGAGGCGAAGAACGCGCTCAGCCAGGCGATGCTCGCCGGGATGTACGACGCGTGGATCGAGCTGAACGAGGACGACGATCTGCGTTGCGCGATCCTCACCGGGGCAGGCGGCAACTTCTGCACCGGGATGGATCTGAAGGCCGCGGCCACCGGCCGTGCCGCGCAGGCCGAGCAAGCCGAGCAAGCCGAGCAGGCCGAGCAGGCGGCATTGGCCGAGCGGTGGACAGCCGACCCGGATCTGCACTGGAAGGCGCTGCTCCGTCACCTTCGGGTGCGCAAGCCGCTGATCGCCGCCGTCGAGGGATACGCGGTGGCCGGCGGCACCGAGATCCTGCAAGCCACGCACATCCGCGTCGCCGGCCGCAGCGCGACCTTCGGTGTGTTCGAAGCCCGACGCGGGCTGTTCCCCGTGGGCGGCTCGACCGTCCGGCTGCCGCGCCAGATCGGCTACACGGCGGCGATGGAGATGCTGCTCACCGCGCGCCCCTATCCGGCGCACGAGGCGTTGGCCATCGGGCTGATCGGCCGCGTCGTCGACGACGGCACGGCGCTGGACGCCGCACTCGAGATCGCCGAGCTGATCGCGGCGAACGCGCCGCTGGCGGTCGAGGCGATCCTGCGATCGGTGCACGAGACCGCCGGCCTGGACGAGACCACCGCGCTTGCCCGGGAGTTCGAGATCGGCTGGCCGATCTTCGCCACCGACGATGCCAGGGAGGGCCCGCTGGCCTTCGCCGAGCATCGCCGGCCGATCTGGCAGCGGCGCTGACGGCGGCCGGCGATGGTTGCGAGATGGACGTGATGCGGGATGGTTGCGGGATGGTTGCGGGATGGTTGCGGGATCGATGCGACATGGTTGCGATGAGTGCGACGTGACTGCGAAGCGGTCGATCGCCGTCTCGCACGTCGCGCCGTCACACGTCGCGTCGTCGCACGTCGCGCCGTCACACGTCGCGCTGTCACACGTCGCGCTGTCACACGTCGCGCCGTCGCACGTCGCGCCCTCACACGTCGCGCCGTCACACGTCGCGCCGTCACACGTCGCGGGACACGCTCCACGGGGACACCGGCATGCGTGACGGTCTCGACTCGCCCCGGGGGTGGGCCGTCGTCGCCGCGGCAGCCATCGGCGCCGGGACGGCGTTCGGCACGGTGTACACGTTCGGGGCGTTCTTCGACGCGATGGCCGACGATCTCGGCTCGGGTCGTGGCCCGCGTGCGCTCGTCTTCGGCGTCACGCTGCTGATGTTCTTCGGCACCGGCGTGATCACCGGACCGATCGCCGACAAGATCGGTCCTCGACCGCTGATCGTCGCCGGCGGGGTGTTGATGCCGCTCGGCCTGTGGCTGACCTCCCGGTCCGATTCGGTCGCGCTCGGCTACATCACCTATGGGCTGGGGGTCGGCGGTGGCGGCAGCCTGGTGATCACCCCGCTGTACACCGCAGGCGCCGGATGGATCACGCGGCATCGGGCCGTGGCGCTGGGTGTCATCGCTGCCGGCAACGGCCTGGGCACGCTGATCCTGGTGCCCATCGCCGAGCACCTGATCCAGGCGAACGGGTGGCGCGGGGCCTACGTGCGGCTGGCGATCGCGGTGGCGGTGATCATCCTCGCCTGCGCGCTCGTCGCCGCGCGGCCGCCGATCCCGCCGGCGCCGCCGGCCGTCGAATGGATCCGCACCGTCGCCGGCACCACCGAGTTCCGCCGCCTGTTCGGCGCGACCTTGCTGTTTTCGATCGCGCTGTACACGGCGTTCGGGTTCCTCGTCGACTTCGCCACCGACGACGGCGTGTCGTCGGGCCGCGCCGCCTTCCTGGTCGGGCTGATCGGCGCGTCGAGCATCCTCGGTCGCTTGGCCCTGACGACGTTGTCGGGCCGCGTGTCCGCCCTCCGTCTGTACCAGGGCTGCCTCGCGGTGCAGCCGTTGGCGTTCGTCGTCTGGTTGGTCGCCGGCGGGCGGTACCCGTTGCTCGTGCTGTTCGCGCTGATGCTCGGCGTCGGATATGGCGGCTTCGTCGCCCTCGGCCCGGAGGTGGCGCTCGGCTACTTCGGGGTCACCGGCTTGGGTGGGATCATGGGCCTGATCTTTCTCGCCTTCGGCATCGGCGGCGTGGCCGGGCCACCACTGTCGGGTTGGCTGTCCGACATCAGCGGCGGCGCGACCGTGCCCAAGGCGTTTGCCATCGCCGCCTGCCTCGCCGCCGTGGCGGTCGCCGCGCGGATGTCGACGAGACCTGCGACGATCAGCACCACCACGACCATGACGCTGGCGAGCACTGTTCGACGACAGGGCGACGCGCCCAGCGAGACGCGCTAGTAGCCGAGGTAGAACGCCGGGCGGTAGTACGACGTCCAGTGGCCGTCCCAGCGGTTGTGGCTGAGACCCCACATCATCCGGCCCGACGCGTCACGCCACGGCACCCACGAGGCGAAGTAGCTGTCGCAGGTCTTGGCGCTGCACTTCAGCGGGGCAGGAATGATCGCCGTCTGGGTCCACGGCCCGTGCGCCGTCGGGCCGCGGAAGAACATCACCTTGCGGCCCCACCAGTCGCCGGTCTTGATCACCATCCGGAACGACGAACCGTCCCAGATCACCTGCGCCGGGTTGACGTAGTCCGCCGTCTGACGTCGGGTGACGATCGCCGACGCCTTGGTCGGGTCGGAGGTCCATGTCTTGCCGTTCCAGTAGGTCGGCTTGTCGAGCAGACGGCCAAGCGGCACCCGCGCCAGGCGGACGTACTCGCCACACGCGCCGAAGCCGAACCAGGTTGGGTAGCCCCACTGCTGATGGCACTGGCTGTACAGGTACGTCCAGTAGCGGTCGGACGTCACCGAGAACCCGTACAGCGCGGTGCTGCGATTCGGGGCGTATCCACCGGACAGCGGGCGGAGGCTGGTGGGGCTGACGAGCACGAGCCACATCGCCTGCGGCACGGGGTGGGCGAGGAAGTGCGAGCCCATCTCGCGCATCTCCATCGCGAAGATGCCGATGCGGCCGTCGGGTAGCTGTTCGCCCCCGGCCAACCACCACCAGTGCTTGCGTGACGTCGTCGCCCAGCCGTAGATCCACGAACCGGGCGACGTGAGCAAGGTGAAGCATCGCCCGGACTGGATCCAGGCGGCGTTGTGCATGATCGACCCGTTGATCCATGCGTCCTGCATCAGCCACAGGACGCGGCCGTCGCGCAGGCGGATCGCCCGCTGGTAGTCGCCGCCGGCCCACGGGCCGTGCGCGGCGCCGAAGAACGCGTTCAGCCCGGCGACCGACGTCGACGGCGCACAGTACGTGCCACGGTTCGGCGACGTCAGCGGCCCGAGCCCGGCGACGGCACTGACGCGGCCGTGCCCGGCGAGGAGCAGGGTGACCGCGGCAACGGTCGTGATCAGCCGCCGAGCGGCCGAGGCGCGTCGGGTCGCCCGCCGGCGCAACCCCACGGGATCAGGCGACGACCGACCGCCGGCGAATGCGGGCGCCGCCCACGAACACCAAGCCGAGCGCGACGAGTCCGGCGGCGAACCCGAGCATCCGGCCGCTGTTCGTGCCGGTGCTCGGCAGGCCGGTCGCCGTCAGGCTGACCTCGAGGTTGAACGACACCGAGCGGGCCGACCCGTCGGCCGCGGTTCCGGTGGCTTCGACGTGGTACTGCCCGATGGCCGTGTCTGCCGGAATGGTGATCAGGGTGTCGACCACACCGTCGGCGTCGGCGGTAAAGGTGCCCAGCGTGACCCGGGTCTCGGCCTTCCACGTGGAGGCAGCCGCAGGACCACTGACGAGATCGACCGTGACCGTGCTGCCGACGGCGAAGTTTTCGACGTGCAACTGGTCGTCACCACCTGGCTTGACGGCGCCGGCGAGCAGGAACTCGAAACCGTAGGGTGCCGCGTGGGCCGGGGCCGCCGTGACTGCCAGCAGCCCAGCGAAGGTCGCCACCAGAACCGCCAAGATCTTCTTCATGATCCGTCCCCGTCTGCCCGCACCTCCCAGAGTGCCGGCGTTGACCGACCAGCCTACCATCGGCGCCTCGGCCTTCGAGACACCAGCGCGGCCAGCGCCGCGATCAGCCACGCGCCGCACGCAGCCAGGCTGAGCAGCGACGGGACGTACACGGCGAACGACCCGGTCATGCGCAAGGAACCGTTCTCCGCCGTCGCCGCGCCCCACCACCCGCGGCCGCCCGGCCCGGCCACGATCGCGCCTGGCCTGCCGGACCAGGCGACCGGCCCCCAATGCTCGGCAGGCGTGACCACTGGCGTCGTGCCGGCCAGCTGGTACAGGAACAGGTCCGGCCCGTCGACGACCCGCGTCACCGATGCCGCCCGGTCGAGCGCGGCCCGGATCCGGGGACCCTCTTCGGTGGGCAGCACGGCGATCCAGGTGACACCCAGTTGGGTGAGCGATGCCATGACATCGACGCCGGCGAGCAGATCCGCCTGGATCGCGCGGGCCGTTGCTGCCCGTGGCTCGGCCGCCTCCTGCACCGGGCGGCCCAGCTCCGGGTCGGCCGAGGCGATCACGTCGCCACCGAGCAGATCGGCCAACGGGTTGTACGTGAGCACCCGGCGCAGCGTGCTGCCCGCGTCACTACCCGCGTCTCTACCCGCGTCGCCGCCCGCGTCGCTGCCCGCGCCCGGCACGTCGACGCGGACGTACTCGTGCCATGGCAGGGCGAGGACCGTACCCGGATGCCGGTCGACCTCGTCGGCAGCCGCGGTCCACGACGCGGCTACAGGTACCGGTTCCAGGCGTCGATGCACGACCGTCAGCTGGGCCCGTGCGAGCCAGACGACGGCCACCGCGCCGACCGCCAGCACGACACCGGCGGAGAACCACGGTTGCCAACGTTGCGACGGGTGCAGCGGTTGCGGCGGGTGCGGGCGGCCCAGACGATGCGAGCGATGCGAGCGATGCGCGGTGCGCGCATCGAGCCACGCCCACAGCCCACGGCCGCCAGCCGTTGCGAGGGTGCCGAGGCCGAGCGCGGCGAGGACGATCGTCGGCACGACGCCGAGTCCCATTAGACGCTGCGGATCGCGCAACGGGCCGCCGATCGGCGAGCGGGTCAACGCGTCCACGACGGTCGAGGTGCCCGGCAGCCCAGCCAGCACGGGTACCCCGAAGCCAACGGCGAGGCACCAGCCCATCGACCGACGCGGCCATGCCGGCACCGTTCGCCAGCCGACCGCGGCGGCGACAACGACGAAGATCCCGATCAGCGCGATCGCGCCCCGGTGGCCGTCGATCGTCTCGGCGGCGCGGTCCCAGTAGCCGATCCCGAGTGGTAGGGCGAGCGCCGACGCCAGGCCGTCGAAGCGCGGCCGGAACGCCGTCGCCGCGGTCATCGTCGGTGGGCTCGACCACTGGACGATCAGGCCGGGCACGATCCAGATCGCGTTGAGCGTCAGCCAGCGCAGTGCCACACGGCGCGCCTCGACCACGACACTGCTCCCGTGATCCCCGTCGCGATCCCCGTCGCGATCCCCGTCACGATGCCCGTCACGATGCCCGTCACGATCCTGGCCGTGAGCCTGACCGCGAGCCTGACCGCGGGCCTGGCCGAGACCCTGACCGGGACGACGGCCCTGACGGGCGCGAATCGTCGACGCAGCGACGACAGCGGCATACATCCCGCCGACGAATCCTGTGAGC
>CAZMHG010000182.1:0-6159 GCA_964565975.1 uncultured Ilumatobacteraceae bacterium
CTCGACCGTCAACATGATCGGCTCGACTCTGAACATGCCGCACCCCCTCGCAGGACGCCACCAAACTACACGCTAGTAATTTACGCGAGGATGCATTAGACCACGCGTGTTAACCTGTGGCGGACGCTAAGTGGAGGATACACGCGGACCGCGCGAACCCCTTGGAACTATTCGTCTAGCCCCTTGGAACTATTCGTCTAGTAGGACCAGGTGCTGGTTTGACGCGAACCGTAGGTGTAGGGCGCGCGGTATCCGGTGGCCGAGTAACCTGCTTGGTGTCGATGCCGCCTTCCGGTCGGCGCGGATTCGACGCGCATTTGCGGCGGTAGCATGGGTGCGGTGACCATGGATGCGGAGACCATGCCGATGGCGCCAGAAGGCTTCGGGTCCGACACGTCTACGTCGCTGTCGTTGAGCGCACAGGTACGGCCGGACCGCTTCCGATCCGTCCGCCGCGTTCTGATGGGTTCCTACGCGCTGGGTTTCGTCTGGTGGCTGCTCAACAAGGGCCTGATCTACCAACGAACGGTCGTTGCCGCTGCCCTCGGCATCTTCCTTGTTTGTGCCTTCATCGGCAAGCCATGGCGAGCCTGGGCGCTACTGCTCTGGGACTCGTTGCTGTATTGCTCAATGTGGTTGGGCTATGAGTACAGCTATCACGGTGCGCAGGCAGTCGGATTTCCGCTCCAGAGCGGCTCCATCCGAAACATCGATCGGGCGCTATTCTTCGGAACCGATCCAAACGTCTGGATGAATCAGCACCTCATCGGCAGCCATGTGCGCTGGTGGGAATGGATTCTCTCACTAACCTACTACTCGCACTTCATCGTGCCACCAATCGTGATGGCAGCACTGTGGGCCACCAATCGAGAGCAATGGATTCGGTTCATGCGAAGGTTCGCGACCGTTCTTGCCTTTGCGTGTCTGCTGTTTGCGCTGTTGCCGACCGTACCACCTTGGGCGGCAGGCAGTGTCAAGTACCCATACCATTTGTTGCCACCTCTGGAACGGGCTACCTGGAGAGGGGTCAGCAATCTTGGGTTCCATTACTTCCAGAACAGTTGGAACATGGCAATCTTGAGTGGCAATCAGTATGCGGCAATGCCATCACTTCACGTCAGCTTCGCCACCATCGTGCCATTGTTCTTCCGCCCATGGATCAGAAATAAATGGCTGCGTAATGTCATCATGCTTTTTCCCGTTCTGATGCTGGTTGCGCTCGTTACCTACGCCGAACACTGGGTCATTGATGGCATTGCCGCGTGGGTCATCGTCGGATTCTCATTTTGGTTCTGGGGACGCTACGAACGTCGTCAGCGGGAGCGGCGGGCCGATCGCGCCCGGACCGCGTTGACCTCGGCCTGACGGGTCGGATACCCTGCTAAGGGCGGATTCAACGCTACACAGAAGGAGCTTTGAAATGAAAATGACAAAGTGGCGGCCGCGATCGCGGTTGCGGGTGCTGGATTGGTAGCCGTACCGTCGGCAGCAAGCGCTCACACCTACAACACATGCGCGCACTCGAACATCGGCAACTACCTCGCCGATCACTCGTGGTGTATCACGTACGAGTCTAGCTACTGGGGCTACAACGGTCGTGTGCTGATGCATCACCACACCTATAGCCACGGCTGGATCGAGCAGTCCGGTAACCCGCCGATGCCGCAGCACACCGTGAACGTCTGGTGCGCCAGCTGAGCCGAAGGCGCTAGCCCGGATCGTTCACGAGCTTGAGTTGCCGCAGCGGTGCACATCCGCGGAAGTGCCATCCCGACGTGCTTTTCTGTAACTGCTCAGCTGGCTGGGTGATTCGCGCGGAACGCGCGTGAAGTCGTCGGTTGTTCGCGCGGTGGGTGGGATGATGTTGGGGGCCCGGTGTGCGGAGCTGGAAGCGGTTGTCGTTGATCTGCAGCGGGTGATCGAGACCCAGCGCGAACAGTACGACGCGTTGATCGAAGCGCAAGCGGCACGGATCGTGGAGTTGGTGTCGCGGGTTGCTGAGCTCGACGCCCGCTTGAAGCAGGACTCGCAGAACTCGTCCCAGCCGCCGTCGCGTGATAGTCGGGATCGTCGGGTGCGTCGTGCCGAGGAACGTGCTGCTCGCAAGACCGCTCGGGCCGTGGCCGGCGATGGTGAGGCGCGTGCGCCGGGCAAGCAGCCCGGCGCACCCGGTTCCACGCTCACCCGACGCGCCCCAGACGTGACCGTGGTTCATGCGCCGCACGTGTGCCACGGGTGCGGCGCCGGCTTGGACGACGCCCTGGTCGTCGGGGTGGCGACTCGTCAGGTGCTCGACATCCCGCGCCCGGTCCTCGTGGCAACGGATCATGTCGCTTTGAAGCGCCGCTGCTCGTAGCGCGGCGTCACCGCTGCCATGTTCCCGACGGAGGCGACTGGCCCGACGTGTTGGGGACCGAGGGTCAAAGCAGTCGCGGTGTATCTGTTGGTCCGTCAACACGTCCCCCTCGAACGGGCACATCAGGCGATGGAGGTGTTGTTCGCCGCTCCCATGTCCGAAGGTGCTCTCGCCGCGTGGACATTGGATGCTGCCGATCGTCTCGCTCCGTTCATCACCGAGATCAAGACCTTGTTGCTCGCGGCTCCGGTGGTGTGCGCAGATGAGGCCCCGGTGCGTTGCGCCGGTGACGGCTGGGACTGCCCAGCCTTCGCAGAGCGGCGCGCTCCGTCGCCTCGACATCGTCGCCGCCGTGACGCCGCAGTGCGTTGCCGCTGAGGTGTGGGTTCGCCCGGCAGCCCGACACGTTCCGCGCGATCGAGCGCGGTGCGGTCGGCCATTTCGACCAACGCACCAGCACCTCACGCCCCTCATCGGACACCGACAACCCAGCTCTCGGACGACCACGACTAGCCACCCATAGATCGTGCTACGACCCGATCAACAACGCGAGCTACTCCTGACGCAGAACACTAGGTACCGCACGCTCCGGTCGAGCGCGGTGCGGAGAGCGGTCGATTGGCCGGGTGTATGGTGCGCCGACGACCACGAGGGGGGAGACGGCGATGGCCGAAGGTGTCAACGAACGGGACAACCAGCACGGTGGGATCTGGACGCCGGGGCCGCTGAGCCGCCGGGTCTTCCTGGCGGGCGGCGCGGCGATCGGTGCAAGTGCACTGTTCGGCGGGCGGGCGATGGCCCACACGGCCGGCACCACCGCAGCGACCACAGCGGCGGGCGCAACGCCCAAGACCGGCGGCTCGCTGCGCGTCGGTGTGATCGGCGGGACCAACGACATCGTCGACGGCCAGTACATCGTCGCCAAGCCCGACCAGGCGCGCCTGGTCGCCGGGTGGGAGACGCTGGTCACCTACGACGACAAGTTCAACGTCGTGTTCACCGAGGGGCTCGCCGAGTCCGTCGAGGCCAAGGCGGCCGACCAGTACGTCATCCGTCTGCGCGAGGGTGTCGAGTTCCACAACGGCAAGACGCTCGGCGCGGCGGACCTGATCTACAGCTTCCAGCGCCTGGTCGACAAGGACCTCGGGCTGGCGCCGCCGGTGCAGGCCCTGCTCGACGCGAGCGGCGTCACCAAGGTCGACGACCGCACCGTGCAGGTCCAGCTGAAGCAGTAGGCCGTGACGTTCCTCGACACGATCGCCGGCTACGCGTTCGGCATCGTCCCCGAGGGCTACAAGCGCGAGGACAAAGAGCAGATCGGCACCGGGCCGTACAAGCTGAAGAGCTTCACGCCCGGCACCGAGAGCATCCACGAGAAGAACGCCAACTACTGGAAGCCGGGCAAGCCGTACCTCGACGAGGTCCAGATCATCGACTTCGCCGACGCCACCGCCCTGGTCAACGCGCTGCTCGCCGGCCAGGTCGACTGCATCGTCGACGTCCCCTTCGCCCAGGTCGACACGATCAAGGCGGACAGCAACTACGCGATCCTCGAATCGCAGGCGGGCAGCTTCCTGCCGATCACGATGGCCGTCGACCAGGCACCATTCGATGACGTCAAGGTTCGCCAGGCGTTCCGCCTGATCGTCGACCGTGACGAGATGGTGTCGCGCGTGCTGTCCGGCTACGGCCGGGTGGCCAACGACCTGTACTCGCCGTTCGACGCCTGCTACGCCAGCGACCTGCCGCAGCGCACGCAGGACATCGACAAGGCCAAGGCGCTGCTCAAGGAAGCGGGCAAGGAAGGCCTGAGCGTCGACCTGTTCGCCCCGGACGACACCGCTGGTCTGGCGGAGATGTCCGCGGTGTTCGCCGACCAGGCCAAGAAGGCCGGCGTCACGGTCAACGTCAAGGTCCTGCCCGGCTCCGAGTACTGGGGCAAGGAGTACACCAAGCGGACGTTCGCAACCAGCTTCTGGGGCACCCGCCCGTACCTCAACCAGGTCGCCGCCGGCAACCTCAACGACGCCGTGTACCCCGAGACGCACTGGCCGCCGAAGGGCAGCAAGTTCGCCGACGAGTACAAGCAGGCGGTGGAGACGGTCGACAAGGATGCGCGCTGCAAGATCGTCCACGCGATGCAGGAAGAGGAGTACAGCGATGGCGGCAACATCATCGCCTTCTTCAACAGCCTGCTCGACGCGCACGGCACCAAGGTGAAGGGACTCGTCGGCCGACCCAACGTGCTCAACCTCGACCACTTCGGACGCGGCTTCCAGAACATCTGGCTCGAATCCTGATCCCGGGTGGGGATCGCCAAGTTCGTCCTCAGGCGGGTCCTGTACGGACTGCTGACGCTGTTCATCATCTCCGTCCTGGTGTTCCTGCTGACGCAGACGCTGGGCGATCCGGCACGGGCGATCCTCGGGCGCGAGGCGCGTAGCCCCGAGGCGCTCGCCGGCAAACGCGCCGAGCTCGGGCTCAACCGCCCGGCGATCAACCAGTACTTCGGGTGGTTGTGGAACCTGATCCGCGGCGACCCGGGCACGTCGTACGTCAACGGCAAGCCGCTGTGGAGCTTCCTCGGGGAGCGGGTCGTCAACTCGTTCTTCCTGGTGTTCCTCGCCGCGCTGGCCTCGATCCCGCTGTCGTTGGCGCTCGGCGCCTTCTCGGCGTGGCGGCGTGACAAGGCCTTCGACACGGGGACGAGCTACGCCACGTTGGCGCTTGCCGCGGTCCCCGAGTTCGTCGTCGCCACGTTCCTGGTGCTGATGTTCTCGATCAAGGTCTGGCACCTGTTCGACGCAGTGTCCAACGTGCGCGGCCGGACCAGGCCATGGGACGACCTCGGTGGGATGATCCTGCCGGTCGCCACGCTGACGCTGGTGGTCGTGCCGTACGTGGTGCGCGCGACGCGGGCCTCGATGGTCGAGGTGCTCGAGAGCGACTACGTCGAGATGGCCCGGCTGAAAGGGATGAGTGCACGGACCGTGCTGTGGCGCCATGCGCTGCCCAACGCGCTCGGCCCGACGTTCCAGGTGATCGCACTCAGCTTGGCGTATCTCTTCGGCGGGGTCGTCGTCGTCGAGAAGGTGTTCAACTACCCCGGCATCGGCAGCGCGCTGATCGAGGCGATCCCCACGCACAACGTGCCCGTGGTGCAGTTCATCGCGATGCTGATCGCCACGGTGTACGTAGTCTGCAACCTGGCCGCCGACATCGGGACGATCCTGGTCACGCCGCGCCTGCGCACGAGGTTGGCGTGAGGCCCGCCGGCCTGTGGCGGCGCGCCTCGCGCCTGTGGCGCACCCGCATCGGCCTGCTGCTGTTGGCGGTCGTGCTCGGGGTCGCCGTGTTCGGGCCGTGGCTCGCACCGCACGGCGAGACCGAGGGCGTCGGCGCGCCGAACAAGCGCCACGTGACCGGGCTGCTCTTCGGCACCGACAAGCTCGGCCAGGACGTGTGGTCGCGGTTCCTGCTCGGCGGCCGCTCGATCCTGCTGTTCGCCGCCATCGCCACGGCCCTCGGCCTTGCGTTGGGCGTGGCGGTCGGGCTGATCGCTGCGCTCAACCGCGGCAAGGTGATGATGCGCTCGATCGACATCGTCCTGGCGATCCCCGCGCTGCTCCTGGTCCTCGTGGCGATCACCACGCTTGGGCCGAAGGCCTGGATCGTGATCGCCGCGGTGGCGATCACGACGATGCCGCGCGTCGCCCGCGTCACGCGGGGTGCGGCGGCGTCGGTGGTCGAGCGTGACTTCGTCTCCTCCGCCGAAGCCCTTGGCGAGTCGAAGTGGCGGATCA